>CAVCCX010000001.1:0-147696 GCA_963600815.1 Bacteroides uniformis
AGAGCGATCTTATCCGCGTCATTTTTGGCGCTTGTTAATGATACTACTTCCTCTGCCGCGTTGCAAGACTTTTTTTGAAAAATTTAGCCTGAGTTTTATGAAATCGCTTGCATGACTTTTTAGAAGAAAATCCCGGTTTCCCGGGATTCGTTTTTACTTTTCGTAGTCTTCAATCATCTTGACACGGATATCGTGTCTTCCTGTCTGCGGCTCGCTTTCCAAGAAGATATCGATTCTTCGGATGATTTCTTCCAGAGTCATGAATTTTGCTCCGAAAGCAATCATATTGGCATGATTGTGTTCGACAATCAGATGAGCAACATCATCATTGTAGCCGATTCCGCAACGAACACCCTTCACCTTATTCGCACACATGCAGACGCCTTCTCCCGAAGAACAGATCAGGATTCCTTTCTCTGCCTTCTTTTCAGAGACAGCCTCACTCGCCTTGAAGGCAAATTCAGGATAGTTGCAGCTATCCAAGGAGAAGGTTCCGAAGTCGAGGACTTCCAATCCTTTTTCCTTGAGGTGTCTGATGACTTCTTCCTTGACGATATATCCGCCGTGGTCACATGCAAATGCAATTTTCATTTTCTTGTTTTCCTTTTCTATATTATAAATACTGACTATCATCGACCGAAATAGATGTCTTCGATTTCTTCTTTTGTGATTTCACCCTGACGGATAAAAACTGGCTTGTCTCCGACGAAGGAGACGACACTCGTCGGTGTTCCTGAATCACATTCCCCTTTGATGATCGCTTCAACAGAAGGTACGCTTTCAAAGGTGGAAAACACTTCCGCAAAAGAAGAAGTCGCTTTTTCTCCTGAAATATTCGCACTCGTCACCTGCAATGGGAAGCCAAGTCCGTCGATGAAATCAAGCAGCGCCTTTTTCTTTGGAATGCGGATTCCCGCAACATAGGTCCCGAGATGACTCTGCATCGGAGCATTCTTTTTGGCTTTCACTAGACAGGTCAGAGGTCCCGGAAGAAAATGGTCCATCACTTTTTTTGTCTCGGGAGTGATTTCGAAATATTCCGAAAGCTCGAATTTCGTTCCGACCATGACGGCAATGGGTTTTTCCGGACTTCTTCTTTTGGCCTCGCAAAGACGTTTATAGGCTTTTTCATCATCCCATCTGACAGCCAAGCCATAGACTGTCTCGGTTGGAAGAGCAAGCACAGATCCTTTCTTCAGGATTTCCTTTGCTTCTTCCGATTGAAAAGATAATACATTCATTCTATTCACCTTAAAAGCAAGCCCAGAGAATCGGGCTTGCCTTTCTTTTTTACTTCTTCGAATGGGGATTGAGGATATTCACGAATTCTTCTTTCGGCTGGAGGGATTTCAGGTAGGTATAGTATTTGGAATAAGGATATCCATAATGTTCGCAGAGATCCTTGACGATGACTGGCATCTTCGAATCATAGATGGCCTTGATGGCAGCAAAATGAATGGTATCCGAAGAGGCAGTCTCATCAAGAGAAAGAGAAGACGGGTCAGCAATCAATTTATCGCAGGCCTCGACGGCTGCCTTAAGATTTCTTTCTTTTCTTTCAGCAGCGGTTTCGACAGGCTTCTTTTCCTTCTTTGCCGGCTTTCTTCTCGGAAGATCCGTCAATTCATACTTTGACTTCCATAAGCCGATGGTTCCATTGACTCTCGATTTGCCCAAGACACGGATGGACAGGCCGTTTTCCTCAAAGACCTTGAAGGGATCCTCTCCTTTCTTCAGAGCATCGCAGACCTTCAGTGCGAACTCTTCGGTGAAGATAATCTTCGCTTCCGAACAATTCACGACATTGGGATTATGGTTGAGAACGCGTTGGGCATGTTTTGTAAATTTCTTGACAGCCATTTCATTTTCTCCTTTTCATTTATTGATTCTGATTCGACTGATTTTCTTCTTGGAACGGATCTTTTTCTTCCTTTGTCTCCTGTGGAGCGAACTTTGCCTCGAGATGGCGGACCGTATTGTCATCGGTCTTGATCAGCAAGGTCGGAACGCCGGCATAGGCCTCAAGATGTTCCGCGAATGTTTCCACCGAGGTGGAGATGCGCATGCTCTTGGAAAAATCGACGAAGAGCAATCCGATATGGCTCGGATCCTTGGCTCCGGAGGCACAGGCATTCTGGAACGCGACATCATTGACCGGAACACCCGATCCGACAGCGACAACAACGACAAGACGGGACGGCGTACCTTCTAGGATCTTATCCAATGTCGCATAGTACCATTCATATCCAGGATAGAGAATGATGTTGTTCGGATTCTTTGCCGGTTTGACATCAGTATTCATCTTATGTTCATCCACATCCGGAAGTTTTCGATTCTGAAGCAGGTAGTCAATCTGATCAGCGGTGATGGTTTCATTTTCGATCAATGTCTCGGCAATCAACTTCACATCGTCTGCATGTTCCGTGAGAAGCTTTCGGCACTGCTCATGGCACTCATCGATAATCATACGGATCTGCTTATCGATTTCCAAAGCGGTCTGGGCCGAATAATTGGCCTGCGAGGAATTGTAGTCTCTTCCTAAGAAGACGCTTCCTCCGGGTTTTTCATACTGAATCGGACCGAGTTCCGACATACCATATTCGGTGACCATGCCTCTGGCGATATTCGTAGCGACTTCGATATCATTCGAAGCACCAGTCGACACATCGCCGAAGAAGATCTCCTCACTGGTACGACCACCCAAATAGCCGGTGATCTTGGCAAGGAGCTGATTCTTTGTAGATAAGAAACGATCTTTTTCCGGCGTCATGAGAACATGACCGCCCGTTCTTCCTCTTGGAATGATCGTAATCTTCTGGACCTTATCGGAATAAGGAAGGAAGATACCGACCACAGCGTGACCTGCTTCATGATAGGCCACCTGTTTTCTTTCATCCGGTTCGAGATGGGATCTCTTGGCTGGGCCGGAGATGGCTCTGTCGATAGCCTCATCGATATCGGATGTCGTGATGGCGTCACGGTTGGAACGGACAGCCAGGATGGCTGCATCATTCATGATATTGGCTAAGTCAGCGCCCGAGAAGCCGACGGTTCTCGAGGCAATCGAATCGAAGGAAACATCCGGAGCCAATTTCTTGTTCTTGGAATGAACCTTGAGAATGGCAGCTCTTCCGCTCTTGTCCGGAAGATCGACGGTGATCTTTCGATCGAAACGTCCTGGACGGGTCAAGGCCGGATCAAGAACATCATCACGGTTTGTGGCCGCCATGACGATGATGCCGTTGTTGTCCTCGAAGCCATCCATTTCGACGAGGAGTTCGTTGAGCGTCTGTTCGCGTTCATCATTTCCGCCACCTAAACCGGCACCTCTCTGACGTCCGACGGCATCGATTTCGTCGATGAAGATCAGACAGGGGGCATTCTGTTTGGCTGTCTTGAACAAGGAACGGACACGGCTCGCACCGACACCGACATACATTTCGACAAAGTCGGAACCGGAAATCGAATAGAAAGGAACATTGGCTTCGCCGGCAACAGCCTTGGCGAGCAAGGTCTTACCTGTTCCTGGCGGGCCGACAAGCAAAACACCATGTGGAAGTTTTGCGCCGAGTCTCGTATATTTGTCGGTCGCATGGAAGTAGTCGACCATTTCGACCAATTCTGCTTTGGCCTCATCGCATCCAGCGACATCGCTGAAGCGGACCTTGGATCCATTCTGCTTTCTGGCGACATTGTTGACAAAGCCAGCCATCGGGTTGGATCCGCTTCCGCCCATCGAGCGGAAGGAACGGCTGATGAAGATGCCGATCAGGACGATGAAGATGATGACCATGATCATCGGAAGAATCCAGGAGAAATTCTGTGTTTTCTCGATGCTGTTGAGATAATTCTTTCCGTAGACGAAATAAGAGACATTTTCCAGAATCGGTTTCACATAGTGTTCGTATGTCGAACGATCCAGGACAGCCTGATAGGTGATCTTGACAGCCTGGCCTTTCTCATTGACATCCGCATAGGTTCCCTGAAGATAGACAACCTGGGAAGATTCGTTCGAATAGATGACTTTGACAATGATCTGGTTCTGCTCACTGGCCGAAATCATCTTCTTGGCAAGAGCGCCTTCGCTCTTCTCGACAACAATATCTGAAAACGCTGTCGAGGAATCATAGAAGGAGAAGTCTGGATAGCCTTCCTGGGTCTTCTGGACCTTATCTCCATTCACGACTTCGTATTGGACATCCTTGTTTCCATAATACTGCGCAGAATTCGTCGATCGGATCACAAAAAAGTAGATCAGGAAAGTGACAATGCCAACAAAAAGCAGGCCGAGGGCAATCAAAGGCCAATAGCCTTTTCCATTGCCGGGTCTCTTGGTATTGTTTCTGTTTCCGTTTGGTGAATTCGGAGAAGGATCTTCATCGCCGGAAAAGCGCATGAGAGATGCTTCGCCATTCTCTTTGGCAACTTCCAAAATAGGTTTGTATTCGTTCATTCATACCTCCTCTCCACTCATCGGAATGAGTCTTATGCATACTATAAGATAACACCACATCATTTTCAAGAAGAACGATTCAAAAAGAAAAAGGAGATACTTTGCGTAGTCAAGGCAATTTTCGACATTTTTCCATATTGTTTTCGAAATGAACGACTTTCATTCAGAAAAATGAAAAAAGAGGCAGAAAAATCCACCTCTTTCTCGCTTATTTATGAAATTTTCCGGAATGTGCGCCCTTGGATGCACGGGCAACCATGCCACGATCGTTTCTTTCTGCTCTTTCTTTGGTAAAGGCGACCGCTTCTGCCTTGGTGTCAAACAACTTGATGGCTCTTTCTCCACCGCTGACTTTGACTTCCCATTTTCCATCCGCCTTGCGCTTCTGAATCAGATAGGTTCCGCCATTGCTTTTCTTTTCATCCGCCATTCTGTAGCCCTCCATTTTGTATGTTCTCTATAAATAATAATAAAGGAAATCTCGAAAAATACAAAGAAAAAGAGTTCCATTCCTCTAAAATTTTCATAGAATTCTCCTCTCTCCTGCTCATTTCCTTTTTCAGTCTGGGAAAACAAGGAATCAGATGGGAGAAAAGAAGAGAATCCATCATGAAAAAGGCATCACATATCCAAAGCGAGATGAGTCGAGAAAAACAGGATTTCCCTTTCCTTTTTCTTCATATGAAAAGAGACTTCAATTCACCTTTTCATGACGTACGCATTTCATGAAGAAAGCGGTTACTCCATTTATTCCCAATCCTCGAGAATTTCGCCTCCGGACTTCTTCCACTCTTCCAGACAGGCATCAATGCCATCGACTCCAAGAGTCTGGAAAGAATTTTCATCCTAAAACATATGCTCACGTGTTTTCATATAGCGGGTATCCGTCTTCGTCAGAACATATTCATCGCTTCCATCCTTCGGAGCATAGTGATTATGTTCCATATAATAAGAAGAAAACACGAATTCATCATCCTCAAGGTTTTCATCCTCAATCACGAGTTTCACCTCAAGATGATCTAGACTATCCCCTTTAATTTCCGTGTAATGGACTTTTCCTTCTTTTACTTCCTTCATTCTTATCATTGTGACTTTGCCCTTCAAGGCGGATTCAGTATGAATGAGAATCTCAATATTTCCAAGGACTCTTATGAAATCAGACGACTCTATTCCATCCTTATTGAAAGAACGGACATATTGAAGCTTGTTGTTCTTGAAATAATATGTGAAACAGGGTGCCTTTTTAGGGGGAATATGAACCATCTGATAACATTCATGAGCATCAGAGAGCTCATAAAGAGGCTGATAGAATTCAAAGGTTCCCAATAGAGTCGAATCCTCTTTTTTCATCTTTTTCTCATACAGAATCAAATCGGCTTTGAATGAACTGAATTCCTTCAGGTAATTTTCATTCGCATATTTTTCATATGTAATCTGTGCATTCTTATAGAGCTCAAATAGAAAGTCTTTATATGGCATATCGATACCTCCTTAGAATATGCTTTTCAATAACGGCAAAAAATATCATTCCCAATCCTCAAGGATTTCTGCACCGCCATCAAGAGATCGTTTGTATGACATTTCCAACATAGGAATTCCACCGAAGAGTGCGTATTTATCCTTCAAAAGATTTTCAAAACTTTTTATATAATGACATTCTGTTTGTTCTTCGAGATAGCATTTTTCTTTTTCAGAATAGACAAGTTTCTTGCGACCCATTTCATAGGAATGCAGTATATAGACATACTTCATTCCGTTTTTCGAATCGATCGTATATTCAACATTATGTCCATTTATATCAATGCCTGAAATCTCCATATGGTAGAAGATTCCATCCTTTTCTTCTAAAATCACGATATCAAGAATCTTTCTTTTAAGTTCTGCCGCCATGCAATTGCTGACATGAATCTGCATATTCCCATCAATCTTCACAAAATCGCCGAATGGGTTTCCCCTTTCATCCTTTCTGGAAACATATTTCAGTTCATTGTCCTTGAAATAGTAGATAAAATATCCACAGTTTATCGGAGGCACGGAAGTGATCGGGTAATTCCGATGCCGATAGCGTGCATCGCCACGGGAATCATAGATTTCAAAGCCGCCAAGCAAAGTATAGTCGAATGGGGATTTCTTTTCATAGAGAAGAAAGTCTGGCTTGAATTCCTTGAATTCTTTTACATAGTCCACCTTTGAACAATCATCGAATATTTTTTGACCTTTCCTATAAAGATCAAACATGAAGTCTTTTTGTTGCATAAAACAATTCACTTCCTTTCACGTTCAGAAAAATGATCTCGTCAAAGACATTGTCATTTCTTCTCATGATTTGATTCCTCATCATCAATCTCATCCTTGATCATACGGTCCATTTCGTCACAAATTGCTGATTCCGTCATAAAATCATCCAAGGTTATGGCAGGCTTCTTAGAATCAACTTCCGCGACATTCTCTTCAGAATCCGGATTCAAAACAGATTCTATCAGTCCGTCGAAATCCCACATTCGGTGATATTTGCAGTCGGTCTTTTTCAAAACATACCATTTTTCTTCTTCGGAATAGACATATCGATCGCGATACATGATGTATGAAGACAATGTAAAGACATCCTGTCTTCCATCCTGATAGTCGATTGTGTATTCGACCTCATGACTGTCAGCACCCCATCCATATATTTTCGTGTAAAAGACTTTTCCATCACCATCTTCCCTAATTCTGATCGCAAAGATCTTTTTTTCAGGATCAGGTGAACGATATAAAACGACTTCCGTATTCCCAATCACTTTCACATAGAAATCAGAAGGAACATCATTTTTCATCATCAATGAAACATATCTCAGCTCGCCATCCTTGAAGTAGTATGCAAAATAGTCTGAATCCTCCGGAGGAGTCATCGTCAGGTCATGATTCTGATGACGATATCTTTCATCATAGAGAGGAAAGAAGAACTCATATCTTCCGAGCATGGCAAATTCACGAATGGATCTCTTCTCATAGAGAATCTTGTCCGCCTTGAATTCCTCGAATTCCTTCCTATAATCGACTGCGGCATATTCCTCATAGATTTCCTGACCTTTTTTAAAAAGGTCGAACATCATCTTTTTATAGTTCATAAGAAATCCTCTTTTGCTTTTTATTCCAGCGTCTTCAATGAGTCATTCATATCGATCTTTTTGATTTTTGGATATAGAAGAAGATTGATGACCACGCTCATCATGACAATGACTAGAAAAGAATAGAGATAGGAAGTCCATCTTACATCCCATATCGAACCAAATTCGAGATAATCAAAGACAAAAGCGACAATCACTGCAGAAATCGGAAGACCGAGTATGCAGGCAAAAGTGCACACCATGATAATTTCACGGAAACAATAGAAGAGACATTCCGAATCATGGTATCCGAGAACTTTCAGTGTTGCCAATTCCCTTTGGCGTTCCAAGACATTCATGTTGGCCAGAGAATAGATGACGACAATTCCCATCGACAAGGCAAAAAGAATGATGACAAGGGAAATCAATCCCATGGAAGAAGCAACGCTTCCAAAAAGAGGATCATTGATCAAGGAATTCGAAACATCGAGCAAGGCGAAGCCGATGAAGACCAACAAAGTCGCTCCGATGATGGACAAGGAGGTGAGAACAAGGTTTTTCTTCTGGCGAAAAATATTTCTTAAGGAAGACTTGTATTTGAACGACAATGGCTTCCAAAGGAATGGAATGGATTGAAGCCAGATTTTCTTTCCCGGTTTTGGTGATTTGTTCTTCATCAGGGAAGAAGGTGTTTCCTTCAAGGAAGAAAGCGAAGAGAACAGCGTCACCGCCATCGCCACCAAGACAACAGCGATTGCCGAAAAAATGCCATACGGGCTGATAAGAGAAAAAGAGAGCGAATTCATGACAAAGACCGCATCATATGCCGGCAAGACCACGACTGGAATGATCCACATGCCAAGAAGGATGCCAATCAGTCCACCAAGGAAGGTGGAGCAGAAGGTGAAAAGAAGATATTTGAAGACAATCTTTCCTTTTCTGACGCCTAAGGAAACATACGTTGCGATGATTTTTCTTTCATCTTCGATCAGTCTTGAAATCGTGATGGAATTGACAAGCGCACACACCAGAATGAAGAAGAACGGGAAAAGGAGGGCGATAATCTCGACCTTTCTATTGTAGTTCTCAAAAAGGGCGTAGGAAACATTCTCCTCCAGAGTCAATCCGACCGTTCTTTCTTTTCCGAGGAGTTCTTCCAATTCCTCTTTATGCTGATTCATCTCATTCTGATACTTCTTCGAGAAATAGGCATTCGATGAGGAATAGAAGACGTATAAGTCCGTCTTGACCAGAATCGAGGAAGTCGGAATCTCGAACATTCCGTATTTCACCATCTCCGGAACAAGAGAAGCATCCACATAGAAGATGGCATCGATATAGGTCTTCATCAGATTCTCTTCCGTGACTCCCTGAAGGTTCGCATTCTCTCTCTGGACCGAATTATAGAGCGGATTCTTCACCGTTCCACACACCTGGAAAGTCAAGGAGGAGACTCCCATCGAAGATAAAGAAGGTGTATTGATCTTCACACGGCTGGATAGTTCATACCCATTCCGATTCTGATTTCCGACCTCAGCTAGAACAGCGATATCTTCCTGCACAGAATATTCCTTTGAAGGATATTCACCCTCCAACAGAGTCAGGCGATTGTTCTCCTGATGGAGATTCATGACATAGATTCGATAGATTCCGTTTTCACTGGCCACATCGATGCATGTGAAAGAATAGGCATCGACAACACCATCCGAGGATTTCACCTTATCAAAATCATCCTCTGAAAAGCCTTCTTCCGTCTTATTCTTCAAAATGATATCAGCAGCCTTTCCGGAAGAATAGTTCCGAGAAAAACTTTCCTGGTACATCGATGGAAGATTGGCCAACCCAGCCGATATGGCTATGGAAATCAGGACGATGAGGACATTGGCGATGAATCGTCCCTTGTTGGACAGAAACATCCGATAGATTGTCTTTGCAAATGTTTTCACCATTCGATGTCCTTTATGTCCTTCGGCGAAGAATTATAGATATCTTCCACGATTCTGCCATTCTTGATTCGGAGAAGATGGTCGCCCATCTCCTGGAGGGCTGAATTGTGTGTGACGATGACCACGGTCTTCTTTTCATTTCTTGCACAATCAGAAAGCAATCCGAGAATCTCTTTTCCCGTGACATAGTCAAGGGCGCCCGTGGGCTCATCACAGAGGATGATATCCGGATTCTTGGCAACGGCTCTGGCGATGGAGACTCTCTGCTGTTCTCCTCCGGAAAGCTGGCTTGGGAAATTATCCATTCTCTTTTCCAAGCCGACCTTCTTCAGGACTGTTTCCGGGTTGAGAGATGATTTCTTCATCTCTGTGGAAAGTTCCACATTTTCCTTGGCTGTCAGATTCGGCATCAGATTGTAGAACTGGAAAACGAAGCCAATCTGATTTCTTCGATATTCGGTCAATTGTCTCTTTCCATATTTCCCGATATCGTCTCCATGGACAAATAAACTTCCTGATGAAAGCGTGTCCATTCCGCCGATCAGATTCAGAAGCGTCGTCTTTCCGGCACCGCTTGGCCCGAGTATGATGACCATCTCTCCTTTTTTCAACTGAAAAGAGACATCGTTGACCGCATGGACGACGCTCTCCCCGCTTGTGAATGTCTTATAGACATGTTCTGCTTTCATGATGGTCTCATTCATATTCTTTTGGTTCCGTTTTTATCTATATAAAAAATACCATACTCCCAGGAAATATGAAACCAAAATTCTTGGTCAAAGAAATTCTATCCCTTATAATGAGGAGCATGAAAACAAAAGATTTCGAAAACTTATCCATCCATCCGATTGCCCATATCCATACGGACTTCCCCACGAAGTTCGGAATCCCAAGACAAAGCGAACTGGTCAAGGAACTGAAAGGAAAAATCGTCTTCGAGAAAGAATTCCGAAAAGAAGGAATCCTCAAAGGGTTGGAAGACTTCTCCCATCTTTGGATTATCTGGGGATTCTCCTCATTCAATGAGGAAAAAGAATTCTCTCCAACCATCCGTCCTCCCCGTCTGGGAGGAAACAAGACCATCGGTGTTTTTGCCTCAAGAAGTCCGAATCGACCAAACCCCTTAGGACTATCGGCTGTCAAGATCGAACGGATCGAAATGAATTCCAAGGAAGGCCCTGTCCTTTATGTTTCCGGGGCCGATATGCTTGACAACACCCCCATCTATGATATCAAGCCCTATATCCCTCTTTTCGATTCGATTTCAGATGCGAAAGAAGGCTATACCAAGGAAACGAAAGAAAAACACCTCGAGGTCATCCTTCCTGAAGAATACACTTCAGCAATCGAGGAATCCAAGCTGCATGCCCTAAGAGAAATCCTAGCTGAAGATCCACGTCCTGGATATCATCACGATGAAAAAAGAAGCTACGGCTTTTTCTTTTCAAATATGGAAATCCATTTCCATGTCGAAGAAGAAAAAAGAATCGTGGTTGAGAAAATCGACTTCCTGAAGAAGTGAGTTTTCACTCAGAGAAAGGTCTTTTTTCTCCTTTTCTTGTATACAAGAAAATTTGGCACTTCTCAGTATTTGTCAAGAGAAAAAGACGGCTTTTGACCACATTTCTCCATTCTTCCCATTTTCCTTGCATACAAGTGAAGCATTTCATTTGCATTAGAAGCGGTCAACCGCTATAATTTTAAGCGTAAAACAAGATGTTGAATTTAAGGAGTTCAAATCATGAAAAAAGATTCAATTGCTTGGGAAGGTTTCAATGGAGGTCATTGGGAAAAGTACATCAATGTCCGTGACTTCATCCAGAAGAACTACCATCCCTACGACGGAGATTCCTCTTTTTTAGAGGGACCAAGTAAGTCAACCGACATTCTCTGGGTTGAATTACAGAAGCTTCAGAAAGCTGAAAGAGAAAAGGGCGGCGTCCTCGATATGGATACCTCCATCATCTCCAATGTCACCTCTCACAAGCCTGGTTACATCTCTGAACAGTATAAGGATTTAGAGCAGGTTGTCGGTCTTCAGACAGACAAGCCTCTCAAGAGAGCCTTCATGCCTTTCGGTGGCTACAAGATGGCCAAGCAGGCTTTGACGACTCATGGCTACACAGTTGATCCTGAAGTCGACAAATTCTTCAATGAAAACATCACCACCCATAACGATGCTGTTTTCGAAGCCTACACTCCGGAAATGATGAAAGTTCGTCACAACAAGATTTTGACGGGTTTGCCGGATACCTATGGCCGTGGCCGTATCGTCGGCGACTATCGTAGAGTTGCCCTTTATGGTATCGACAACCTCATCGAAGAAAAACAGTTCGATCTTGCCAACTGCGGACATGGAGAAATGACGGATGATATCATCCAGCAGAGACAGGAAATCTCCAAGCAGATCAAGGCCTTGAACGATATGAAGGTCATGGCCAGCAGCTATGGCTTCGACATCTCCAAGCCAGCCACCACAGCCAAGGAAGCTGTCCAGTGGCTCTACTTCGGCTACCTCGCTGCCATCAAGTCGCAGAATGGTGCCGCTATGTCTGTCGGCAGAATTTCCACCTTCTTGGATATCTACATCGAAAGAGATATGAAGAAGGGTATCTTGGACGAAAAGGGTGCCCAGGAATTGATTGACCATCTCGTCATGAAGTTCCGTATGGTCCGTTTCGCTCGTATTCCTTCCTATGAACAGCTCTTCTCCGGTGATCCAGTCTGGGCCACTTTGGAAGTTGCCGGTATGGGTCAGGATGGTCGTTCCATGGTCACCAAGAGCGACTTCCGTTTCCTTCATACCTTAGAGAACATGGGTCCTGCTCCGGAACCGAACCTCACCGTCTTATGGTCTGATCGTCTTCCGAAGAACTTCAAGGAATATGCTTCCCACATCTCCATCACCACTTCCTCCATCCAGTATGAAAACGATGATGTCATGAGACCAATCTGGACAGATGACTATTCCATCTGCTGCTGCGTCTCCGCCACACAGACTGGCAAGGAAATGCAGTTCTTCGGTGCTCGTGCCAACTTGGCCAAGTGCTTGCTCTACGCCATCAATGGTGGTGTCGATGAAAAGTCCTTGCAGCAAGTCGGCCCGGCTTATGCTCCGATCACCGATGAAGTCCTCGACTATGGCAAGGTCATGGTTGCCTATGACAGAATGATGGATTGGTTGGCTGGCATCTATGTCAACGTTCTCAACCTCATCCAGCATATGCATGACCGCTACTTCTATGAAGCAGCCGAAATGGCTTTGATCGATACGGATGTCAGACGTACATTCGCTACCGGTATCGCTGGCTTCTCTCATGTCGTCGATTCTCTTTCCGCCATCAAGTATGCCAAGGTCACTGCCGTCCGCGATGCCAATGGCATCACCACCGACTTCAAGGTCGAAGGCGACTTCCCACGCTATGGCAACGATGATGACAGAGCCGATGATATCGCTGTCGAACTCTTGCATACCTTCTTGACCAAGATCAAGAAATATCACACCTACAGAAATTCCGAACCGACCACTTCCATTCTTACCATCACCTCCAACGTCGTCTATGGAAAAGCCACAGGTGCTTTGCCGGATGGCCGTCCAGCTGGTCAGCCGCTCTCTCCTGGTGCCAACCCATCCTATGGTGCAGAGAATTCCGGTTTGCTTGCCTCCCTCAACTCGGTTGCCAAGCTTCCATATGAATTCGCTCTCGATGGTATCTCCAACACCCAGACTATGAACCCAGACGCACTTGGCCACACCAGTGAAGAAAGAGTTCAGAACCTTGTCCAGGTCCTCGATGGATACTTCGATCAGGGTGCTCACCACCTCAATGTGAACGTCTTCGGCAAAGAAAAGCTCCTCGATGCCATGGAACATCCTGAGAAGCCAGAATATGCCAACTTCACAATCCGTGTTTCCGGCTATGCCGTCAAGTTCATCTCTCTGACCAGAGAACAGCAGCTTGATGTCATCTCCAGAACCTTCCACGATCATATGTAACCTATGGCAAAAGGTTATTATCAATCGATAGAATCTTTTGCTTTAGTAGATGGACCGGGCGTACGCTCGGTCCTCTTTCTTACTGGATGTCCTTTCCGATGTCTCTATTGCCACAATCCGGACACCTGGGAAATCGATCCGACCCTTGTGATCACTCCAGAAGAAGCACTGAAGAAACTGATTCGATTCAAGCCCTATTGGAAGGATAATGGTGGCATCACGCTTTCCGGCGGCGATCCATTGGTTCAGATGGACTTCGTCATCGAATTCTGCAAATTGGCCAAACAGAATTCCATCAATATCACCATCGATACAGCTGGCGGACCGTTCAACCGTTCTCCGGAATTTTTGAAGAAATTCGATGAACTTCTTTCCTACACGGATCTGATCATGCTGGATATCAAATGCATCGATGATGAAATCCATAAAAAACTGACAGGAAAAAGCAACCAGAATGTCATCGACATGTTCCACTATCTCGATGAGAAGAAATCCCCGATCTGGATTCGACACGTCCTTGTTCCTGGCATCACCGATGATGATGAACTCCTCAAGAAGACAGATCTTTTCATCAAGTCCTTAAGCAACGTCCAGAGAGTCGAAGTTCTCCCCTACCATAATCTCGGCATCCACAAATACGATATCATGAAGAAGGAATATCCTTTAAGAGACACACCGGTTCCCACCAAGGAAAGAATCGAGAACGCAAACAATCTCCTCCATACTTCTTCCTATACCGGCTATCTGAAAAACAACTAGACAATCACGCCTCATCCAGGCGTGGTTGTTTTTTCATTGCAGAAAGTCCGGTGAACAGATTCAGATGATTCAGGTAGAAGGAGAGACATTCCTTAAGATAATCCCTTGTGTATCTTCTTCCGCTCTTCTTTTCGAGATAGAAGGAAATTTCCTCCTTGGTCTCCTCATCCATTCCGTTGTAGTTCCGCCAGAGCAGTTCCTCCTGGGCAAGCCGGAGTCCGATCCGCCATTTGAGTTCCTCTGCTGATAGGACATTCTCATAGTCTTTGATCATCCTTGTGACATCCCTCAGAACCAGACTCGGATCGATTCTTCCATGAACAGGTATATTTCGCATAAAAAGACCTCCTATGAATATCATTTCCTCTTTTTTAGCAAAATTGCGGAAAAACTTCTTCTTTCTTGTTTTTTCTTCTTGCTATGTACATTTTTATGTTCCTATACTACAATGGACGAAATGGAGGAAAAGACCATGGAAGACACAAAGAGCATATCCATTCTTCTTGTACTGAATACACTCAGAGAATATAGCGATGAGAATCACGCGCTCACCCAAGCCGACATCATCGAGAAAATCTCAGCCAATTATGACATCCTTCTTGATCGAAGAACGATCAAGAAATACATCTCCATTCTTCAGTCCATGGGCTATGACATCAACCAGAAGTCAAGGAAAGGAGGCGTCTATCTTCTCAGCCGGGAACTCGACCGCTCCCAGGTTCAGTTTTTGATCGATGCCATCTTCTCCTCGAAGAATATCACCGGAAAACAGGCAAAGAAGCTCTCATCTGCTCTCTATGGCATGCTTTCGAAATACCAGAGAAAGAAGTTCTCCTATCTCTATAAATCGGAAAGCGTCAACAGAAACAATGATTCCGATTTCTTCCTGAATATCGAAATCATCAATGAAGCCATCGAAAAAAAGAAGAAAATCACCTTCCAGTATGCAGACTATGACGAAAAAGGAAAAGAGATCCTCCGGTATGACAATCATGTCTATGAAGTCTCTCCTTATTTTCTTGTGAACAATTTCGGAAAATATTACCTTCTGTGCAATTCCGGAAAGTATAGTGGATTCACCAATTACCGTGTCGATTATCTACGAAACGTCAAAATGTCCACTCTTCCCCTAACACCGAAGGAAAAGGTTCTTCCGGATGGAAAGTTCAACATCTATGATTACCTCAATGAACATGTCTACATTTTCGGTGGCGTCGTTTCCGATTGCAAGGTTCTCATCCTGGACAAGAAAGCCATCGCCTATGTCAAAGACTGGTTTGGCAAGAATGCGGAAATCGAAAGAACGAATGATACCACCATCGCTAGTTTCCAGTGCGATGAGATGGCCTTCTATTATTGGTGTCTCCAATATGGCGACAATATCGAAGTTCTCGAACCGCAAAGCGTCAAAGAACGCCTAGCTGAAGCCTATCATCGAATCAGCGACCGATATCATAAGACCTTCCTCTCCTCTGAACATGCCATCGAGATTCAGATCCTTCTGAAGGATTTTCTCAACCATCATTTCATCAGGGAACTTCAGGAAAAGGAAAATGAGATCATCCTCTCAGATTATCTATCAAGAATGATTCCCAATGCCTATCAAGTCGAAAGAAGAGGAAATCAGATCCAGTTATCCAAGACAGGAGATAAGACCATCCTTGTTTCCTACTACCAGATCGATGCCGAAAAAGACTTCCTCATTGATTTCCTAGAAAGCCTCCATTCCCTTGAGGAACAGAAAAAGAACAATACAAATGAGAAGCACTATTCCCTACTTGTTCTGAAAGGCAGCATCGATGAACAAGAGAACGTACTGAAAGATATCTTTGAGAAATCACTGGAAATCAAAAAGAACTTCAGCTATGAATTCGAGGGAAAAGAAGCTGTGATCTTCAATCACAACTATCGTCTGGAGAGGAACGGATTCTACTTCCTAGATGACAAAGAGATTCATTTTTTCATCATCGAAGTGAGATAAATAGGCTGTTTCTAGCATGAGGAAAAAAGAATATAGAAAATTATCGCACACTCGATAAATGATAAAATTCACGTTCTTTAGTTAAAGAACATTTTGAATAATTTGTCAATGACAACAAATGACAACAAAATTTCAAAATAACAACAAATGACAACAAATGACAACAAAAAATAAACTTTGCAAAATAGCCAAAAACAAAGAACTGATCGAAATCACAGGCTATAGCAATTCCATGATTCAGGTCTATAAGAAGAGAATGTTCCTGGTTGGCATCATCGATGATTCTACAAGAGGGAAAATGGATTTTTCCCTTCCTCGATTCAAGGAATTCGTCGATTTCCAAAAGCTGCTCGAGGAATGATTCAGCTGTTGGCATTTCATAAAACAGTTATCGAAAGATTGATAATTTATAGTTTTAACTAAATCCGGCTTTTATTTTAGTCGCCGAATTTAGTTGAAATTCAGCAATTGATTTTGTATGATAGATTCAATCCGAGGGAAATGAAATGAACATACTTGCTGAACAAAAAAAATATTTCACAATCACCGAATTGATAGATAGCGGGTACTCCTACTACAAAATCAAAAAAATGGAAGAAGAAGGCAAAATATCAAGGATAAATCGCAGTACCTATGAAAATCTCACATACAAGGGAGAAGAAAATGATTTTTATAGTGCAGAAGCCTATGTTCCTGATGGTGTCATCTGTCTGATGAGTGCAGCACGATATTACAATCTCACCAATTTCCTGCCTGATGCCGTGGATGTCGCAATACAGCGCAAGAAAAAGGCAAGTACCTTGCCTGAATGGCCTGAAATCAAAATTCATTATTTCGATACCTCTCGAATAGAAATTGGGGTCACGAAAGTCCAGGAAGGGGGTAACTGTTTCCATATATTCGACATCGAGAAAACAGTGGCAGATATCATATACTACAGAAACAAGGTCGGCATCGAGGAAACCATCGAAATACTAAAAAAATATGTAAAGGACCAGAATCGACAGATTGATAAGCTATACGACTATGCAAAAAAACTACGTTGTGAAAAGGCAACGAGAATGTATATGGAGGTCCTTCTCCTATGAATGCTGATTCGATAAAGGCAAGACTCAAGAACTTCGCCACATATAATCTCATTTTCTCCATAGCATTTTTTCTCATCATGTGGCAGCGTATAATTTTGTGAAATTATACGCTGGCAATCAAAAAGGCTATCGATTTTTCTTCTCATCAGGAAGGGAAGTCTGATAGCCTACTTTTTATAAAATCTGATTGCGTAGATATTTCTCGAATTCGGAGGTCTTGATATTGTCCAGCATACCGCCATGGGTGATGGAGATGCGTCCTGTTTCCTCAGAGACGACAATCGTGACGGAATCCGTGACTTCCGAGATACCCAAAGCCGCACGATGACGGGCACCGAATTTACCCGTGACTGCCTTTGTGGATGGTGGATAATAGACGGCAGCGGCAACAATAACGTCATCCTTGACGATGATGGCGCCATCATGAAGTCTTGTTCCTTCATAGAAGATCGTTTCGACGATTTCCGGAGTGAATGGACAATTGATCATCGTTCCCGATTTCATGAAATCATCCATCGGCGTATCCTTCTCAAAGGTGATGAGGGCACCAACCTTGTTCTCGCTGAGCCAGCTGACCGCGGTGGCGACATTCTTGATAAGTTCTTCCTTGTCGAATTTCTGTTTTCCAGACACAGGAACCATGCTTCCCTTGAGGGACTTGGCCATATGTTTTCTTAGGATACCGGCGTTGATGTTCAGACAGACAACACTTAATACGCCGAAGGAAATCAAGGCAAGGAAAGGAAGATAGGTCAGATCCACTAAGAACATGCTGATTGCAAAAAGAACATCCAGGACACAATATCCGATGGTAACCCACATTCTCTTGATCTTCCAAGAGATGAAGAAGGAAATCAATAAGACAATCAAAAGACAGACAACAATATCGGCAATTCTCCATGCCGTGAAGGGACCGACGGTCTCACCGCCCGATGCCAAGACAAAATTATAGAATATATTCATTTTTTATTTTCCGTTTATCACTCTTTAGTATACACATGAGCAGAAAGAAAAGAAAGCATTTCCACGTTGTTCAAAGAGATTTTGAATGAAATTTATAAAAAAACAACTTGATTGTTCTTCAAAAGCAAGTTAGTCAATTCCAACTACCTGATAGATAGAAATGCCAGCACTTCTTTCGGAAGATCAAGATAGTCATGAATGACAAAGGAAATCCCTTCCTCATTTTCGATTTTCTCTTCCTCTCCCTTTGGGCGGATTCCGATGACATATTTTGCATGACTGTTCACCGCACTTCGGATTCCAGATAAGGAATCCTCAAAGATGACGACATCCTCAGGCGTGACCTGCAGTTTTTCCCTCGCCCGGAGATAGATCATCGGATCCGGTTTTCCTTTACTCAAGGTTCCATCATCATAGACGATATTGTCTTTCTCAAAGTAGTCGAGAAGATGAAACGTCTTGATATACCAATCCACATTCGGTTTTCGGCTCGCTGTGGCAATGGCAAGCTTGATTCCATTTTCTTTCAGGAGATGCAAGAAAGAAGTCAGTCCTTCGACAAGATGAAGATGTTCTTTATCCTGCATGCAGATTTTCTGATAGAGAAGTTCTTTTTCAGTGGATAGTTTCTCAACCTCATCCTCTGTGAGTTTGTTTCCAGATAGCCATTCCAGGATGGCTTTGTTGTTGAATCCATGAATATATTTCGGAAATTCCTCATCCGTGATGAATCGTGAATATTTTTCCATAGCGAATTCACGCCAGGAAAGCACATGTTTTTCCTCATCGAAAAACATGGTTCCATTGAAGTCGAAGATGACGGCTTTCTGATTTTCTTTTTTGGTATTCATGATTTTCGGAAAACATCTTTCATAGGTTTCTTTCAACTGCGTCAGATTGACATGCGTATAGATGGATGTGGTTCGAATCGAGGTATGTCCAAGAAGTTCCTGAATCGTCCTTAGATCCGCACCATTGTTGAGCAATTCCGTTGCGAAGGAATGGCGGAGCATATGAGGATGAATCGATAAAGGAAACCCGGTCTTTATCGCTGCCTGGGAAATGATATATTCCAATCCCCTTTCTGTCAATGGGTTTCCATTCCGATTCAGAAAGAAGGTCGTTTCTTCCTTCTTTTTGACCAGTCTTTCCCTTAAGCCATGTTGATAGGAAAGAAGGGCATCCTTGCAGATTTTCGTGAAGGGGACGATGCGGTCCTTGTTTCCTTTTCCGGAGACTTTCACCCGCAAAAGAGTATAGTCGATATCCTCTTTCTTCAGCTGAACGATTTCACTGCAGCGAAGTCCCGAGGCAAAAAGAAGCTCAAGGAGAGCTTGGTCGCGGTCTTTGAGAAAATCTTCTCTTTTCTGATTTCCATCCAATAGCTGGCTGACTTCCTCATAGGAAAGAAATTCAGGAAGCTTCTTTTCCTTCTTGGGAACTGAAACGGTCTCAAAAGGATTTTCCTTATATCCTTTGAAAGTATAGAGGTAGAGATAAAAATGCCTCAGAGCCGCTAAACTTCTCTTGATCGAGGATTTTTCCTTCTTTTCGAGATTCTGCTCAAGAAGGTAGGCCCTGATGAGATTCTTATCGACCTGTTCTTTGCTTTTCTTTTCCTTGGAAAGAAAAAGAAGAAAGGAAGCGACATCCTCCCCATAGGATATCCTTGTCTTGTCGCTATATCCCTTGACCGAAGTCAGATATTCCAAAAAGGATGAGAATTCCTCATCCTGTACAAGCGCTATTTCATTCTTTTTTTCCTTCGTCATAGTCCGATCACACCATAAAGGAGGACACAGAGATACTGGAAGATGGTTCCGCCGATGACGAAGATATGGAAGATGGAATGCCAATATCTCTTCTTCGAGCCGATGCCATAGAGAATCGAACCGACGGTATAGGTGATGCCACCGGCAATCAGAAGCCACGTGCCACCGATTCCTAGACAGCCATCCACCAGCCACGGATAGAAGAAGATGATGCCCCAGCCGATGGCAATATAAAGAATCATGGAAATGACTTTGACAACCGTCTTTCGCATCATCGTCGCATTGAGAACGACACCTAATATCGCAAGAAGGACGACAACGCCAAGAAGGATGACGTTATAGGGCATATGATCGGCAAGGCCGATGAGGGCGATCGGAACATAAGTTCCCGCAATCAGGATATAGATCGTGCAGTGATCCAGAACCTGGAAGACTCTTTTTCCTTTGTTGATGTGCAGTCCATGATAGATGGATGAAATCGCATAGAGGGTGATACTCGTGATTCCAAAGATGATCATGGATAAAAGACAGACGATATCCCCTGGCTTCTTCAGGATAGAGAAGAGGACACCAAGAATCAGACCGATGACAGAAAGTCCTCCACCGACAATATGGGTGACCATATTGAAGATTTCTTCGCTATGAAGATAGAAGGGAAGCTGCTGTTTTTTTCTCAGTTGGGAGATTTCATCCTGGGAGAGATATCTTTCCTTGACCTTGGTTTCTTTTTCATGGTTTCCAGAGAAATCATTGCGGAGGAACTGCCTTTTGGCTAAATATTCCTGCTTGCAGATCTTCTTGGAAATCTTATAGGCGTTCTTCTTCTTTTTGTATTCTTCCTTCTGACGGACAAGGTTCTGTCTTGCACTTTCGATTTTCTCATCGCGCTCGATGGACAAACCCTTCTTGGCTTCCTTGAATTCTGTCTTTGTCATGCTTGTCTCCTAAAAAAGGCCGTTTTGCTGCGGCCCTTTTATCATACTACTTTTTTTTGGAATAGCGACGGCGATATGTCTTTTTTTCACCTGCGGATTCCGACTCATCTTTCTGGATATAGTGACAGGAAGGATAGTTCGAACAGCCGATGAATTTCTTTCCCCAGCGGCTAGTCTTCTCGATGAGATGACCGACTTTGCATGCCGGGCAGAGTGGAGCATCCGCTGGAATCTCGACGGCCTTCTTTTCCGTATCCAACGGTTTTCCATTCAGGTCTTCCATATAGGTGCAATGCGGATAATTCGAACAGCCGACGAATTCACCTCGCTTGCCTTTTCGCTTGACAAGCTGTCCGCCGCAGCGCGGGCAGACATGGTCGGTGATGACATCGGGCTGCTGCTTTTCGATATAGGTGCAGTTGGGGTAATCCGAGCATCCGACAAATTCACCATATCTTCCTTTTCGATAGACAAGAGGCTTTCCACACACCGGACAAACTCTTCCTTCCACGACTTTCGGCTGAAGTTTTTCCATGTGTTCCTGGGCTGATTCGAAATATTTCGAGAATTCCGTCCAGAAATCGGTCAGAAGCTTGTTGCGGTCCGTCTTTCCATCGGCGATGTTGTCGAGGGCTTCTTCCATGCCTGCCGTATAGCCGGCATCCATGTACTTCGGGAAATATTCTTCCAGGCGGTCAACAGTCAGTTCACCCTGTTCGGTCGGGACAAGGGCGTCTTTCTGCTTTTCGACATATTCTCGGTTGACCAAGGTATCCACTGTATTGGAATAGGTCGACGGTCTTCCAATCTTGGATTCCTGCATCAGCTTGACGATTTTTCCGTCATTATAGTGACCCGGTGCCTTGGTGAAATGCTGGGTCTTTTCGACATCCGCGATGGTAAAGGTATCGCCTTCCTTGATATCCGCCGGCAGTTTGTTTGCCTCTTCCTTCTCTTCGTATTTTCCATAGATGGCATAATAGCCTGGGAAAACATTCTTCGTCTGGGAGGACGTGAAATCGTATTCATTTCCAGAGAGCGTGACGGTCGTGATTTTGTTCTGTCTTGCCGACATGAGCGAGGCAATCGCACGGTCATAGATCAATGTATAGAGCTGGAACTCATCTCTGGAGAGGTAAGGCTTGACTCTTTCCGGGGTCAAGGTAATATCGGTCGGTCGGATGGCTTCATGGGCATCCTGGACGTTCTTGGCCGCCTTTTGCGTATAAGCATGACCAAGGTATTCTTTTCCGTAACGGACGGTGATATGCTGCTTGGCCGCAGCGACGAATTCATCGGCCAGACGGATGGAGTCGGTTCTCATGTAGGTGATCAAACCGGTCAGGACGCCATCGATTTCTTCGCCTTCATAGAGTCTCTGGGCGACAGAGGATGTCTTTCTTGTGGAGAAATGGCACTGGGTGAAGGCTTCCTGCTGCAGGGTGGCGGTGATGAAAGGCGGACGCGGTGCTGTTTTATTGATCTGGCTTTTCACACTCGTGACCTTGAATTCCTCTGGAAATTCGGAAATGATCTTCTTGGCTTCCTCTTCGTTATGGATTTTGAGAGCCTTTCCCTGATAGGCGGAAAGATTTCCCTTGAACATCTTATCCCCGTTTTTGGCAAACATGGAGTCAATCGTCCAAAATTCCTCCGGAACGAAAGCCTGAATTTCTTTTTCACGGTCGACGATGAACTTCAGGACGACCGACTGAACTCTTCCCGCACTCTTGGATTTGATTTTTCTCTGTAGAAGATTGGAAAGGCGATAGCCCATCAGACGGTCAATGATACGTCTTGCTTCCTGGGATTCGACAAGGTCCATATCGATGGTCCTTGGGTTCTGCAAAGCCTTCAGAACGGCACTTTCCGTGACTTCATGGAACTCGATTCTCGGCGTCGTTTTCACATCCAGACCCAAAACGATGGCGAGGTGCCAGGCGATGGCCTCCCCTTCGCGGTCAGGGTCGGTTGCCAGATAGACTTCATCGGCTTTGCTTACGGCTGACTTCAGTTCCTTGACGATCTGTGCCTTATCCGGGGAAACCTTATAGACCGGCGCGAATCCATTTTCGATATCAACACCCAGTCCCATCTTTCCCGAAGAAGCCAAATCACGAATATGGCCCTTGGAAGCCAGGACCTTATAATCAGAGCCTAAAAATCGTCCGATCGTTTCACTCTTATGAGGAGATTCTACAATTACAAGTTTCATTTCGCACACGTCCTTCAAATTTCCTTACTATTATTATAAGGTAAAGGAGGCTTGTCAAGTTTTTTGTTTCATGGGATTTCCCCTTAACTATATAGTTAAGAAAGATTGCCTTCACAGGCTTCCTTGATTTCCTTGACGAGGTCATCCGCATCCAAAATCGGGGTTGCACCTTCCTTGATGATGTAGTTTGTCAAGTCATCTCCCGTGACATTGCAGGGGAGTGCTGCAACGCTTTTTCCACCTTCCAAGGCGTAATTCACACTGGCAAAGGTTCCCGATTTCTTTTTTCCGCCGCCGACAAAAAGAATCGGTGAAGCACAAGCCAAAAGCCTGTTCCGGAAGAGGAAGTGATCCGCCTGGGCCTTGATATCCAATGGATATTCCGAAAGGACGAGTCCTTTACCGGATTTGCAGTAGTCATAGATGCCATCGTTGTCTACCGGATAGGGATTGTCGATTCCTGATCCGATGATGCTGACAACGGGAGCATTCGCTTCCATTGCCGCCCTCATGAAAGTCTGATCGAGTCCCTGGGCCATACCGGACACCACGACGAGTCGATTCTGGAATTTCTCTTCCGCCTGACGAAGGAAGCGATAGCAGGTTTCATTCTGATAGAGATTCGGTTTTCTTGTTCCGACACAGGTGATTCTGTATTTTTCATTGAGGAGAGAAAGATTTCCATAATAGAAGAAGATCATGGACGGATAGGTCGTTCCTTTGAAGCAGAGTGGATAGTCCTCGCTTGTGCAGTCACAGACCAAGGACTTCATTGGGGTCTTGCTGAGTTTTTCCATTTCGTCTGTGGAAAGGGAATGTTTCTTCTTTGAGATTTCATCGAACATCATCTTGTAATTTCCTTCGTAATGGAGAGATAGAGCAATCAACACCTGACGTACTGTTAGCATAAAAAAAAGCCTCCTACCTATATATGGTTCAGGAAAGAGGCAAAATTTCGAAAAAAAGTCAAAATAATTTTAACTGCTCGATTCCTAGACGCATGCTTTTGACCGGTTCGAAGGATAATCGATGGACACCTTCGATGTAACCGTATTTCTCAATGGCGGCAAGATGGTCTTTGGTTCCGTACCCTTTGTTTTTTGCAAAATGATAGGCAGGATACTTCTTATCGAGTTCGATCATATAGTCATCCCTTGTCACCTTGGCAAGAATCGAGGCAGCTGCGACAGAAAGAGACGTCGCATCCCCTTTGGGAATCGAAAGAAGGGGAATATCCGTATGAAGACTCATATAGTCCGTGATGATATAATCGACCTTCTGTTTCTTCAAGATTTCTTCCAGACAGATTTCCATTCCTTTTCTGTCTGCTTCAAGAATATTGATGGAATCGATAGTTTCCACTGGAACAAGACAAATATAATAGGCTAAAGCAACTTCTTTGATTTCCTCGAAAAGTTTTCTTCTTTTGGCGTCGGTCAGTTTCTTCGAATCATTGATGAGCGGATTATCATAATCAAGAGGAAGAACAACTCCCGCGCTGCTCACAGGACCGGCCAAGGGGCCACGTCCGGCCTCATCGAATCCGGCGATAACGGAAATGGCATTCTTCTTTCTCTGCTCGTCATCAAAGCCTTTCAGGTCTCTTCTTTCACTCATCAAGGGAAATCCTCCCTAAGAGTCCGGCACGAAATTCTGTCAAGAGCGTGATTCTCGCACGAGAGGAATCCCATTCACCGTTCTGCTTGAACTGCCTCGATTGTGAAATCTGAAGAAAGACATTCTCGTCATCCAAAGAGAAATCCAGTTCACCATATCTCTCAAGAAGACCTTGACAATAATGTTCCTTCAGGAAATCCAGAAGATAATCGCTTAATGCGACAATCGGAAGAATATCCTGTCGGACACTCCCTAATAGGGCCAGCTTGGCAATCACATTCTTATCTTCGTAATTCGGCTCGAGAACGCCAGGAGCATCAAAGATATAGATTTTATCGCTGACATGGATCAGAGTCTCTGCACGGGTCTTTCCGGGCTTATTTTCGACCGCCGCCTTCTTTTTTCCGGACAGAGAATTGATGAACGTGGATTTTCCGACGTTCGGAATGCCAAGAACGATGAATCTTTTCGTCGGAAGAGGAAGGTTGAGTTTCTCAAATCGTCTATCCTGACTTGTCCTTACACTCGAGAGATAGCGAAGAAGTTCCTTTCCGGACTTCTTGTCCCTGAGATCATAGGCAAAAGGCTGCACACCTTTCTCAAGGAGGGTTTTCTTGTGTTTTTCAAAAAGAACAGGGTCAGCCAGATCGATTTTCGAAAAGACGATGACCTTTGTCTTCCCTTGGGTGATTTTGTCAAGATAATCCGGATAGGATGAAAAAGGAGCACGGGCATCACAGATTTCGATGACACCATCGCATTGTTTGAGTTTTTCCTGTATCCTGCGGATAGCTTTCTGCATATGTCCGGGATACCAATTGATTTCATGTATTTGGTTCATAATGGAAATAGAATAATGATTCAGGATGAAAAAAGCAACATCAAAAAAGGAAGCAGATGAATGCTCCCTCTCTATGATCAGATCTGATAACCGGTTCTCTTCAAAATAAAGGAAGAGACATCTTCAGGCGGGATATTCAAAGCCAAGGAGAATTCATTGTCCACCATGACTTTCAGAGAGCCTAAAAGCCTTCTATCGAAGTCAGAGAATGGCTTGTTTGCTTTTTCTCTATCCGCTTTATAGTCGACCAAGGACTTGATGACACGGAAAATATTCTTTCGATTGCCTGTGGCGATGATTTTAGTGAAGAAGACCTTTCTTTCACGGGGTGAAATTTCTGGAAGAGGCTCCAAAGTAGGAATCGAATCGATCAGAACAAGCGCTTCTTCCTCTGTCAGAATCTCCTTAAGCAAAGAATCGGATTTCTTGACAGGAATATAGGCCAAATATCCTGGATTGAAATCATAGGGAAAAGAGGGCTTCATCACAAAATATTCTTCCTTGCTCGTTCCGAAATCCTTTTCCTCAATGCCGACAATGGAAAAAATCTTTCCATTTTTATCCATCACTTTGTCATTCAATGAAAACATCGTTTCCCCTTTCCATACAATCTCATTCGACCATTACGAAAAAAGAATAGAAAGAATAAATCGAATCATCTCTCTAAATTATACCACTTTTTCGGGCATTTTTCTTGACTTTTTGTAGGCGAAGAAAGAAAAAGACGATTTCAACTCCAAATATGAAAAAAAGATCCCTTTCGGGATCAATTCTTTTCATGGCGGAGTAGGGGAGACTTGAACTCCCGCTGCGATTTCTCGCACTAAGTCCTTAGCAGGGACTCCTCTTCACCAACTTGAGTACTACTCCAAAGCGATTAAAAATCGCCTAATTATTATGATAGTTTTTGCTTCAATAGTCAAGAAAAAATATAATGGCCCACCATTTTGGTGGGCCATGCTTCTTTTAGTCTAGAACGACAGAGAAAGATTCAACAAACAAAGTGTAGCTTTCCAAATTGTAGGTCACCTTGAAATATTTATAGGTCGACACCTCTGGAGTGAAGACATATTCAGTTGTGCCCTTCTTCGTTGACATCTTGAATGATTCCTTATCACAGTTTTCATCATCGCCAAAATCAATCTTCAATATGTCATTGTTATTATAGTTATTCGATTGCATCTTGACTGTAAACGAAATAATGCCACTTTCATAAGCCGTTTTGTTTCTGAATGTCGAAGCACTTGAACCGCTCTTTGCTGCAGAAGCGAGAGTCATGGTTCCATAGGAGGAATCATATTTCATCGCTGTATAAGCATAGGTTGTTCCATCGAATGCAGTTGTTTTTTCATCCTTGCTATAATCAGAACCGATTCCAAGATCAGCACCCGTCATCGTGATTGTGGTATGGGTTGTGATTGTGACGTCAATGGTATTGCTGGCAAGTTCCTTTACTTCCGTATCCGTCTTCGTTTTTCCATTGATGGATAATTTGATTTGAACAGTTCCGGCTTTGACTGGAGTGATTGTGACTGTTTTCTTTCCAGCATTCAATGTGACAGTGGCAACAGACTCATCCAAGCTCTTGGCAGAGATAGTACCGGTCGCATCATCCGTCACAGACCAAGTATAAGCAACATCAATCGGCTTCTTCACACTCGTTGTCACTTCCGACTGGGCAGGATCGACTCTTGTTTCCGTGACAAGGGTTGCCTTAGTCACAATGAGGTTCAAGCTGCTATATTTCGAATCTGTACCGATATAGTAGCCTTCAATCTTGTATTTGTAGGTATTCTTCATAGATGAGAGCATGGTTGAAGAAGTATAGTCATCATAGAATTTCACATCATCCATTCCATCGACAACAAGATAGTTGCCATCGACTCTGGCGGTGAAGGAATATTTCTTTGTGCCGGAAACTGTTGTAGCAGCCGTGGTCACTGTCTTGAGAGTGGTCGCGATTTCGCTTGTCAGGGCTGCAGCTGTTTCAAAGGAGGCCGTGCTTGGCTTATCCTTTGCATCGAGCTGATAGATTTCCTCATCAAGAACGCCATACTGATTCTTATTGGAGGAATTCTTTGTGACGTTTTCGAACATCAGGATGCCATTATAGGTCGTCAGCTTGGAAGTGACTTCGATATAATCACCTTTCTTATATTGCAAAGAAGAACTGTTGAGCATGTAGACAAAGATGCTTCCAGTTCCATCATTGATGAGATAGCCCTTGGAAGAAACGTCCAAGATGACACCCTTGACTCTGGCAATTGTCTTTTCTTCTGTGAGCGTATCGATTCTGGACAAAGTGACTTCATCGATGACAGTCAATGCGCATTTTGCGCTTCCACCGCCGACCGTGGCGATGATATCGCATGTACCGGCAGCAACACCGGTGACGACACCATTGGCATCAACCGTTGCAATCGAGGTATCACTGGAAGACCAGGACACAGTCTTGACATTCTTATCTGCGTCAGAAAGGAGGTAAGTCGCAGAAAGCTGTCTTGTGTTCTTGGCATCGACCTTCATCGTAGAATTCGAAATGAAGACGATGGTGGTTTCTGGAGAAACTTCTGCAAGTTTCGTGATGACAAAACTATGATAGCTATAGGAGGAACTCCATCCACACCAATAACCTTCAACGGAATAATAGTGGCCTTCCTTGTATGGGAATGTCTTCGAATCCATCTTGACAGGTTCAACATCATCATCGCATCCATTGAGATTCAATGTGAGATAGCCAGAAGATGTGAGAGCAGCCGTCGCATTCCACTTATACAATTTTCCATAGGTGTGATAGGCGGCAGCCTTGGCAGACTTGGCACCGGTCAGAATATCCTTTGTCAGATCGACAGCGGTCATGGAAGTAACCTTGGCACCGACTTTGGTTTCTGTCAGATTCTTGCTGAATTCAACCTGATTGCCATAAACTGTGACTTCGCCAGTGACCTTGACAACATCGCCAAGACTGAAGGAGCAGGTATTATAGACCATGATGGAGCCTTGTCCATCATCGAGGATATAGGAGTTCGTATTGATGGCGGCAACTTTTCCACGGGCAGTGTATGTGCCAGCCTTCGTGATTGTATTGATAGCAACTGGTTCAGCGACCGTTTCCTTGACATCGATGGAAATGCTTGCGCCTTCCTTGGCGTTGCTCTTCAAGACACCGGTGATGGTGACGGTGCCGACTTTGACACCCGTGACAACACCATCGGCAACTGTGGCAATCGAAGTATCGCTCGAGGTCCAATTGTAATCCGTCAATTTTGTGGAATTCAATTCAGAATCCACATTGATTGACAATGTCTTTCCGACACCGACTTCGGTATCTTCCGGAACAAGAGTGGTCGGGTTTCCGACATAGAGAGTGACACTATCGGATTTTCCGCCGCCACTGACTGTGATGGTGGCTTCGCCAACACCGACAGGAGCAAGATAAATGCCTAAAACAGACACAGCGCTCGAATTCGAGGAAGTGATGGTGATGTCGCCATTGGCGATGAGCTGATCGACATTCTTGCCATCATCGGTCGTGATGCTCAAGGAACGATTGCTGTCTCCTTTGTAGAAGAAAGACGTCAGATCGGCCTTGTTGGCAATGGAAAGAGTCGTCAGGGAAATCGGAGTCGAGGAACTTGTCGAAGAAGAGGAAGAAGAAGTTGAAGAGGAAGCTGTCGAATCAGAAGCAGTAGAAGAACTCGTATTTGTTTGGCAGGCAGCCATCGAGAAAATTGACATCAAAGACACGACACTGAGAATAAATTTCTTTTTCATGAACCAAACCTCCTTTAATTCATTGTTTTTTCATGAAGATCGGCTTACTGATGGAAAACATCATCCTGAATATCGTCTAACAGCTTCTGATACTTATGCTTGTTGATCACACCGATTGCGGTGAAGATGATGCCTGCGACAAGAAGACAGGCACCGACCGCAAATGCGAACATCGAAACGAAGAATTCCGGGCAGGTCGTCACCAATTCGAAATTCTGGGCCGGCTTTTTGGAAAGTTGGAAGAAAATGATGGCGAGAATGAGGATGATGGCACCGACACAGTTCAGAGACATACCGTTGGAGAAGGCGTTTCTTCCCTTCTGAATCTCAGCATGGCTTGCCGCGGCAAGCGTCTTGATTTCCTTTTCGGAAACATCCTGATGAATCAGATGGCCACAGCGTGGACAGACATATTCGATGGTCGTATTCTCATCCACCTTTTCTTCGTGCATGCTTTGGCTCAATTTCTTCTTTTCAATCTTATTTTCGTCAATTTCTTTTCCACAATGACAGCAGTACATCATTCCACCTCCGTGAATCCAGTGTTGTTATTCGGAGTGATCTGGTATCCGATTCTTCCAGAGGAGAATTTATGGAATGTATAGACACCTTCAACATTGAAGGTCTTTCCTTCGAAATAGGTTAAATCACAGGACAAGGTCGGATTATCCACTGGATGATACTGGAACGGAATGAAGATATCATAGGGGAGCTTCTGGCCAGCCTGGTTTTGGATGTAGAGGGTATATTCATCGCCATCATCATTCAGATACCCACCGGTGACCGTGACGGTGTCATTGAGCTTCACGGAACAATTGAGGACTTCATTCGACAATTTGTCCGAATCGAGTTCGAAGGTATGAAGCTTGAATTCATCCACATTGTCATTGGCACTGATCAGGACACGGGCATTCTTCGTATCATCATCCTTCGGATAAGGAAGGAATTGCGTATCGGTCAATTGGAAGCCGAAGTTTTCCGAGTTCTGGCAGAGGCCGCACACCTGAATATACGTATTCGTCTTGGTGTATTTGCTTGAGATGGCGCTCATGCCTGTATAGATATTGATGCCGGCATACTCACCATAGCTATATCGTCCACCTTGATCCTTGCTATAAAAGTTTTGGACATAAAGGGTATGATTGGAATAGCCAGCGACGGTTCCGACAATCTTGACTCTCTTATTGTTGTATTTGTTCTCATGGGTCGAATCAGCCAGGGAAAGTTCGATTTCCTTCTTGATGTCAAGAAGAGAGGTCGTCTCATAATCACCACCGTTCCAGCTCTCTGGAACTGTATCGGAGAAAAGACGCAGGGATTCGGCTTTTGCCTGGGCTTCTGCCTCATAGAAGATATCCGAGTAACTCGGCATATCCGCGACGTTCTTCACATAGCTGAGACCTTCCTGGACAATCCAAAGATTGAGAAGATAGAGTTCACTTAACGGAGCATCCTTCTTTGTCAGGTTGACCCAGACCAGGGAGACATATCTCGAACCGGTGGAATCTGGGGTCGGAGCTGCATAGGTTGTCGAAGGAGAGGAGATGACGATTGTACCATTCTCATCAGCTTCCTTGAGTTTCGCTTTCGTGAAATCGCTTGCCTCCTTTCCCCACATTTCGACAGTTCCCGTGGATTCCGGGGTATCGATGCCATAGAATCTTGCCTTCAGGATAGCCCCTGTCGACGTCGTGAAATGAGCCGTATCGCCATCGATGCAGGTCTTCAAAGAGACCTTCTCAACACCATCCGTCCAGAATGACCTATTCGTATAATCGAGATTCAGTCGCACACTGGAATCGAGATAGTAGTCAACATGATTCACGCTGGAAGAAGTGCTGGAATCTTTTTCGACCGTGTTGGATGGACTATTCGACTCCGTTGTGCTTCCATTTGTCTTCTGACAGCCCACAAGGGTGAAGAGAAGACCTGTGAGCAAAAATAAATTTATTTTCTTCATAATCGTTCACCTACATCTTTAATTTCGTATTATTTTCGGCATCCTGGAATGCCTTATCGACTGTTTTTTCGCCAAGGAACACCTGGGTGAGAAGTCCACCGACTTCATCTCTGGCCGTTGCCGAACCCGGGAAGCAGGATGTGACGAAATATTTTCCGGCGATATCCTTATAGACGATATTGGCAACCTTCGGCATGAAATCATCATCGACATTCTCAAGATATTCCTTGTAGAAATCGGTCTCATAGGCGCTCTTGCGAACAGGAGAATAGCCTTCCGAGCCATTGACACACAAATCCGCATTGACTTCGGCACTCGTGATGTATTTCAGGAACTTATAGGAATACAAGGCTTTGTTTCCATCGGCATCATCATGATTGAGAACCGTGGCTGTCAAGCCTTGGGTGACATAACTCTGTTTCTTCTCATAAGGAACCGGTACAACACCGACCTCAAAGGAATCACCGGACGGATAATTGTATCCGGCACCGCCAGTCGAACCGACCGTGAAGAGACATTTCTCCGTCTTGAATTTTTCAGAACTATACGTTCCATAGGTTCCCTTAGTTGCAATCAGTCCTTCATCATAGTAGGACTTCAATGTGGTGACCATGGCTTTTGCCTTGTCATTGTTGAATAGGACCTGTCCCTGTCCATCCTGATTGATGGAAAGGAAATCGATATCATTCTGATAGCATTTCGTAATGAAGAGATTGGAATCAGAATCATAGATGAAAGGAACTTCCATCGTCGAAGAGGTCGAATTGTTCTTGATGAAGCGACAGAATTCGATGAATTTGTCCCATGTCAGGGTGGACATGAATTTGTCCACCTTCGCATCGGAATTCAATGTCGAATCGAATTTCTTGGCATAGGATGCAACCTGTGTCTTGTTGTAGAAAAGAACTTCGCTCGACTTCATGACCGGAAGGGAATAGATTCCTTCCTTCACGTAATTCTGTCCCTCCTGATAGAAGGCATCGACAAAATCCGAAGCCTCCCCATCACCAAGATAAGCTTCTTTTCCAAAGCCGACATCCTCGGAGGTGATGTATTTCGAGAGATTGACGACATATTTGCCGTCATTTGTCCCTTCATCCTTCAGATACTGTGCAACATGATCCGGATAGGCGATGGCAAGGTTTGGATAATTTCCGGTCGAGAAACCTTTATGAACCTTATCAAGGAGGTCATCATAGCCTCCCTGATAAGTCATCTTGATCTTCACATCGACGCCTTCATTTTCCTTCACCAGCTTTTCGAACTTGCTGATCTTGGATTCGAAGGCGGAAACAACCGTTTTGCCAAAGGTATGCCAGAACTCGATGTTGACAGTCCCTGTCGGCGTACTATCCGAACTTGAGGTCGAAGACGTGCTTGTCTTCGAACAGGAACTCAGCCCACCGAATAAGGTGACAAGAGCGATGAATGATACTATTTTTTTCGTTTTCATGAAAACCTCTTTCCCAATCAGATGGGCTATCCGAACCTGATTGTCTCAATCGTAAGGATTAGAGAGCCAGTTTGCACTGGTTGTAAGCATCCGTAAACCAGGAATCGATGTCTTTTTCAGCATCGTTCTCGGAAGTGAGGACCTTGGTCATGATGCCACCGACCTGGGTTCTGGCTGTCGAGGAGCCGACGAAGGACGGGGAAACAAACAGACTGTTCAAGACATCATCGCGTCCGGAATAGGACATGTTGTAGGCAGAAAGACGATCGAGCGTCTTTTCGTCCTTAGTTGTGTAATCACTGGCTTCGGTATAGGATTCATCTGCGACATTGGACTTGCGGATACCCATATAGCCAGAGTTTAAGGCCCAATCGAGGGAGTTTTCAGTGTTGGTGATGGTCTTGTAGAGCAGCCAGGAAGCCAATTTCTGGTTGGCAGAGCTGTGATCCAAGATCGTCAGGGACGGACCCTGGTTGATGGTGTACTGCGTCTTGCCGGCAGCATGCGGAATCTTGGCAACACCGACGTTCATCGGGTTGGTCGTATCGAACTGATACTTGTATCCACCGGTCGAACCGACAGAGAAGAGCGTATTCTGCTTGGTAAAATAGGTGTTGGTATAGTTGTTTCCGGCACTGCCCTTGGAGATGATGTAGCCTTTTTTGGCATAGCCAGCGAATTTCTTCAGAAGGGTCTCCATATTGGTCTTGTTTTCGCCTTCGCCGAAATCGAATTTTCCTTTTCCGGTTGTGGTGTCGACCGAAGTGTAGCCGATGCCATACTGCTTGGCCAAGGTGATGAAGAAGTTATCATCGGAATCATAGGCAAAAACGGCATGATAGTCCTGATCGGACTTCAGGATCTTTTTGTTATCCGGAAGAGCATCATTGTACTGGACAATCGCCGGGCAAAGTTTCTCAAAAAGTTCTTCCCAGGTGAGGTCATCTAAGTAGGCCTTGTTGAGCTTCTTGCCATTGTTGATGGTCGGATCGATGCTGGAAAGATCCAAGCCGATAAGAATATCGGCATTGTAGAACATGGCTTCTGTGGATTTGCAATACGGGACGGAATAGGTTCCGGCTGTGGAATATTCCTGGCCTTCCGTAATGAAACTTTCATAGATGTCGCTTTTATCTTCGCTTGTCCATCCATAGGTTTCGTTGTTGATGTAGGAATCGAGATTGACGGCCTTGCCGTATTTGATGTATTCCGCAACATGGTCTGGATAGCACTGAACCATATCCGGATAGTTATTGGCGCTGAAGCCCTGAATGACGGCTTCCTTGAGCTGGTTGTAGCTCATACCCGTCTGGATGACATTGTTGACTTTGACGTTCGGTTCCAATTCCATGAAGGCATCAATGTAGTTTTGCAACTGCGTCTGGTTGTTTTTTCCAGTGATGGACCAAAGAGTGATGGTCGTCGGTTCTGTGATAAGAGGAGTATACGTATCACTGCTCGATGTCGAATCCTGAGCAGTTGTCGTATCCGAAGAAGATGGAGCGGCTGTCGAAGAAGATGAGGTGGCGCTTGTTTTGCTGCATCCGACAAGTGCGACAATCATCGGCAAACTCATAACAGAAATAAGTCTCTTATTCATAATAATCTAATCCTCCTTTTCAATTTATTGTTAGATTATGAAGAAATAACGAATTAGCCCTTAATACCTGCTCGACCAACGCCACGCATAATATATTTACGGAAGATGACAAAGAGAAGGAAGAGAGGAACGGTGACCAGGACGGTTGCAGCCATCTGGTAGCCATAAGACGTCATGCCGGTATCCGCATCCGTGAAAGTCGAACCTCTCAAGCCGTTCGAGATCAGACGGTAGCTTGCGGAATTGGTGACCAAGTTCGGCCAGACATAGGAGTTCCATGTACCCATGAATTTCAGAATGGTGATGGAAATCAATGTCGGCATGACAAGCGGAACAACCACCTTCCATAAGAACGACCAATCGGATTTTCCATCGACCTTGCTCGAAAGATAGAGTTCGTTGGGAATCTGCTTGATGTTCTGTCTGAGAAGATAGATATAGAAGACGGAAATCCAGAAGGGGACGATCATGGCCGCATAGGCCTGGATTCTTGTCTGATTCTGACCAATCCAGCCAAAGGATGCCACCGTGATATAGTTGGAGATGACCATCATCTCGCCCGGAATCATCATTGTAGTCAAGAAGACCATGAACAGGGCTTCTCTTCCTTTGAACTGTAGTCTGCCGAAGGCATAGCCTGCCAGAATCGTCGTAATCAGAGTACCTAAAGTGGAGACAGCGGCAACGACGATCGTGTTGAGCATATATTCGCCGAAGTCGAAATATTGGAAGACGTAGACATAGTTGGACCACATGACGATGCTCGGATAGAAAGTCTGTGTCGGAGCGATGACTTCCGAATTGTTCTTCAAGGATGTGATGACCATCCAGTAGAATGGAAAGATCATGAAGAGAGCCAGGATGAGAATTACGACATAGAGGATGATGGTGGAGGCAACATTGGTCACCTTCTGTCTTTTCTGAATCGCCTCGACGGTCCGATCGGATTCAGCCAGGGAGAGGACGATGTTGTCGTTCACCTTGATTTTAGAGAAATCAACATATTCTTTCTTTTTCATATTCATTTCTCCTTATCAATAGTGGACTCTCTTCTTGCTGACAAGGAACTGCAGGCCCGTGAATGCCAGGATGACAAGGAAGAGGAAGACAGCGGCTGCGGCAGCAAGACTCGTATTCGTCGAAAGGTAGTCGTAGATGTAATAGACGATCGTATACATGTTGTAGGAACCATTGCTTGTACCCGGCCCGTTGAACAAGCCGACAATGGAGGTGTATTCCTTGAAGGCACCGATGAAGCTCGTGACCACAATATATAAGATTTGTGGAGACATGAGCGGGACGGTGATTCTCCAAAGGATTTTCTGACTTCCAGCACCATCGATCTTCGCAGCATTGTAGTATTGCTTATCGATACCCTGAAGTCCGGAGAGGAAAATCAGGATTTTGAACGGAAGACTCGACCAGATGATATAGACACAAAGAGGAACAAAAGCATTGACTGTCTTGGCGCCATAGATCCACGTCTGATCCAGATGGAAGATATAGTTGAAGACACCATTCTTATCGAAGATGACGGAGAAGACCATACCGATAGCGATGGCATTGGTGACATAGGGGAGGAAGAAGACCGTCTGTAGGAATTTCTTGAAGAAAGGCAATTGATTCAAGGCGACGGAGATAAGAAGGGCAATCAATGTGGAAAGAGGAACGGTGATGAAGACGATCAGGAAAGTGTTCGGGATGGCGTAGCGGACGAAGTTGACTTCTTTTCCGCCATTGGCTGTCGTGGTCAATCCGAAGATGACACCGAAGTTGTTCAATGTCACGCCATCAAACGAACCATCAATGTAGGAATAATTGTCCAAGAAGGAGATGAAGATGGTATTGATCAATGGATAGAGAAGGAAGACGACCAGAAGAATGAGAACCGGAGCGATATAGAGCCACGATTTCCAGTTGTTCTTGGCAGCCACATCCTCAATACCAGTGATTTTATAAGGCTTCGCATTGGCCTTGGGAGCTTTCACGAGTCTCACGATCGTATTGGTTTCTTCGTTGACCTCATCCTTGTAGTCCGGACGGGCCAAGAAGAAATCATTGCTTGCGGTCAGAGACTTCTGCTCTCGTAATTCAAGAGTGGGATCGCTCATAATTATTTTCCTTCATTGTTCTCGGATAAATAGATTCTCTGTTCCGTCTCATGATTGAAGATGAAGAACTTATCCTTTTTCACACCGAGGCGAATCCTGCCCATGCTGATTTTCTCATCCGAGGAGATGATGGACTTGAAGGTCGGCTTGGCACAATTCTCATTCTTGGCAACGATGAAGAGATCTCTTCCAAGAATCTGGATCTGATCAACATCTGCGCTGAAGCCCAAGGCATCCTCGCTGATATTGGCAATCATGCCTTCTGGACGGATGGCGACATAGACCTTCTGATCAGCGATGTCGATAGTGGTCTTATAGATGGCTTCATTGCCAAGATAGATGGTTTTATCTTTCACTTCGCCTTCGAAGACATTGATCGGCGGGGTTCCTAAGAACTGACCGACAAAGAGATTGGCCGGCGAATTGTAGACGTTCTGTGGGGAATCAATCTGCTGTTCTTCACCCAGCTTCATGACGACGATCTTATCCGAGATGGACATCGCTTCTTCCTGGTCATGGGTGACGAAGACAGTTGTGATGCCGGTTGTCTGCTGGATTCTGCGGATTTCTTCTCTTGTCTGCAATCTTAAGCGGGCATCAAGGTTACTAAGCGGCTCATCGAGAAGAAGCATCTTCGGCTTCTTGACAAGGGCACGGGCGATAGCGACACGTTGCTGCTGACCGCCGGATAGCTGACTTGGCTTTCTTTCGAGGTATTCATCGACCTGGACAAGTTTCGCTGTCTCATAGACGATTTCCTGTCTTTCGGCCTTCGTCAGTTTGCGGTGGGTGATGGCCGTTCTGGTGTCATTCTCAATATTGACCAAGCCTAAGGATTCTGTTAAGGCCTTCATTCCTTTCTCGACATCCTCTTTGGAGGATTTGGTGATGATGAGGAAAATCTTCAGCTGCTTCTTTTCATAATAAAGTTTCAAATCCGAGAAATTCAGACCCAGATCCTTCAGTGTCTTTTTGATGGAAAGAGTGAATTCCTTGTTCTCGACATGGGTGACTGCACTCGAGAAAGAAGAGAAATTCAAAGCGTTCTTGAATTCTTCTTCCATTTCTTCTCTCTTGATGCTCGCGATATTCTTCACACGGGCGATGAGTTCATATCCAGTCTTGGATTTGATGATGGTGACGGCTTCGGCTTTTCCACACTTCTCTGCGATGGAACGAATCTTGTTGATGTCCTCATCCATCTGATCGATGACAAAGGACGATGGAAGTTTTCCGGTAAAGTTGATATCGCACTTTTCGAGTTCGCTCTTCACCATGACATCCGCACGGATTTTGGAGTCGAACAGAGCTTCGCTTGTCTGAACCTTCTCTTCATCAAGCTGATAGGAAGAGAAAACCTTGGGAAGATTATCCTCGAAAATCTTCTTCACTTCCTCGGAGACATTGTGAAGAACAGCAGTCAGTTTCAGCGTGTTTCCCTCAAGCGTATTGTTGAAGGAATACTGTTTCTTCGATAAACCGATTTTCTTTGCCAAGGAGGCGACTGAGAGCATAATAGATTCCACATCATCCTTTTCAGTCATGCTATAGGTGATATTCAGTGTGAAATCATAGAACGTGACAAGAGGAACTTCGACCTTCAGGTTCGTCAAAGGGAATTCAATGTTCTTGTAGATGGTCATATGCGGATAAAGGGCATAGTTTTGGAAGACAAGACCGATGCCTCTCTTCTCCGGAGGAAGATTCGTCACTTCCTGATCGCCAAACCACACTTCGCCAGATGTCGGCTTGAGAAGACCGGCAATCATATAGAGGGTGGTCGATTTTCCGCATCCGGAAGGACCCAAAAGACCGACAAGCTGACCATCCGGAACTTCGAAGTCGAGGTTGTTCACCGCGATGGTGTCACGGATGTTTTTCTTCGGATTGCCGGGGAAGATTTTGGTTAAATTCTTTAGTTTGATTTCCATTTTCTGAACTCCTATTTTGTACCATCATTGTCGACAGCGTCATTCAATTTCAGTTTTTCATTTTCTTTTCTCGCCTTTCGGTCTTTGAAGAACGAAATGAAATATTTCACAAAATATCCGATGAAGAAAATGAGGAGGATGCAAGTGACAACAATGAAATTGTCCAACGGATTGAAGGTCGTATATGTGTTGTGGAACCCGTTCGCACGGAAGGAAATGTAGAGAATCGCAAGCAAGAGGTCCAATCCGCCAAGATAGGCAATCGTCGCTGTCTTGAAGAATTTCTTCGGGTTGACTCTTCGGAATTCATCATTTTTGTATTTGTTCTTCTCATAGAGATAGAAACCGGCAATCGCAAGAGCAACAGCCACAAGATAGATAAGCGCCGCAATGACGATGACAAGAATGATATTCGTCTTGGAAACGTTATCGATATTATCGCTCTCGCCATTCTTGAAATAGACACAGCCGACGCGGGCGACAAGACTCGTATTCGGCTTGACCTTCGTGACATTGTCTTCCAAGACAGAATAGATCTGGATGGTCAGGGAGACACCGCGGAGAGAGAAACTCTTCAGATTGTCCAAGGAAAGATCCTTGACCAAATATCTTGATTTTGAAACACCCTGCTTGATTGTCTGGCTCGAGGTGATGGAGAAATCATTGATGCTGATTTCCTCGATTGTCCCGTCATAGTATTCGAAACGGAAATAGGCTGTCTGAACATTGGTGATGGCGGATTGGATTACAGACTTACCCGCAGTGATATCTTCTTCATTCTTCTTATAGATGCTGGCTTTTTTCTCCTGATACAATTCGGCAGTCGTATTGTTGTAGGTGACATCGAAGGTTGTATAGGGACCATAATTGTAGATGCCATCCAACGTCGCACTGAAATAGGGTTCAACATCCACACTGTTCGTTTTGGATAAATTGATTTTGCATTTATAGTTTTTATCCTTATCAATCGTCAGCTTTTTGTTTTCATCCGTCTTATAGCCGAAGATATTGTAGATGGTCAGATAATCGTTGCAGAATTCTTCTTCATCAGAAAAAACGAAATCAAAAGAGATTGTGATATACGTCTGTCCCATTTCCGTTCCGATGCCGTCAAAAATATCGGTCGCGGATTTCAGGGGCAGTTCTTCTGCAACTTCCATGATTTCGTTTGTCGCCTTATCCTTTAAATTGTAAACTGCAACCAAAGGATAATACATATCCTCATCCTTCGAACCATGATAACCTAAAATATAGCTTTCTTCGCTATCATCAACGTTGAAAGTGATGGTGAAGGACTGTGAATGATTTGTCTTTGTCGGGTTTGTGATCTTGACGATGAAAGCATCATCGATATCCTTGATTTCCTTTGCTGAAGAATCATATATATCTTTTTGGGCATAGCGTACATTCTTGCCATCCTTCATTTCAAGGGCAGTGGAAGTTTGAGGAAGGCCCAATAAGATGCCAGAACAAAAACCTAACAATACACTCGTAAACAGTGTCCAAATCTTTCTCATTTTCATCGGTAAGTTATCCTTTTCGAAAAAATATCAGATTCATCCCGTCTCATTATTCTACCAAGAAGAAAAGTAGAACACAAATAAATATACTTGGTGAGCCCTTTCTTCATCTTTATTATACATTTTTCTTACATTTTTCAGCCATTTCGCATGAAACAGATTTCAGAATCACTCATCCAGTCTGCTTTCGGAGACAAACAAATGACTCACCCGTTCATCTTTTTCACGTTCGAGAGCAATCTCTGCAAGGGAGAAATAGATTTTGTCGTTCGTGATATCCAGATCATAGAGTTGCAACATATATTCCGGGAATGTCTGCTTCCCCTTGGTGAAGATCATCATCGTTGCCGAGACAAGAAGCGGAACACCCAGGGTGAAGAAAGACAGAAGAAGAATGCCAAGAATATAGATTGCCTCATAAGCAAGAAAGCGTCCGGTCTTGATGGAAAGAAGAGAGGAATCCGCTTTTCCAATATGATAGATCAGCATGCCGATGGTCTGTCTGTTTCTTCTGAAGATCAAAGGAGGGACAAGAAAGACAAGCACGGCAGCTAAGACAACGGCGACAGGCAATTCAACAAAGACCACCATATTCGACATGAACTTCGTCGATTCCATATATTTTGGAAAGCAGGAAAGAAGATAGCTTCGGCACTGATTATCCAGAAACGGCTGATAACAGACCTCATTATATATTTTGTAGCTATCCGTCTGATTGAAACTAGGATTCAATATGATTTCCTCTCCCTCTTGGACAAAAAGGAAAACCCCATCCTTTTTCACTTCCAGTCGGAAGGAATCATAGGAGGCCTGAACAACCCTTCCATTCTCTATATTCTCCTCTTTCACAAAAGCGATGAAGGCAGAAATGATATCCTGATAGGTCGTCATCTTCTCTTTTGCGGAGATATCCTGGTTCGAATAGTAGCTGACCACATCATATCTCTCCTGATTGCTTTCGAGATATAGTCCGCTGTCGAGCATGATATGATCGACATATTCCTTTCTTTCCTTATAGAAGGAAGTCGAGCTGATGATTCCTCTCATCATCAGAAAAAAGAGCAAGCCAAAAACGATGGCCAAGAGAAAATCGACGAACTTGGAAAAGATTCTTCGCGACATCAAGGCTTTTTTGTATTGAATATGAATTCCTTCTTCTTTTTTTTCTTCCTTCATCGAATAAAGATCTTTTTCAGGCATGATCCACTTTGTATCCTTTTAATGTTGCGAGTTTTTCCAAATCGCCTTTCTTAATATAGCATGTTTTCGTCAATCGGTCTGATAAACCGATGCCATAGGAATCAAAACAGAGATAGACGAATGAAATAAGAGACAGCACAGAACCGACAAGAGAACAGGTCAGAAGTCCGGGAATGGAGAAGAGGGTAGCAAATTCAATGAATAGCATCGGTAAGAAGATCATCAAAGAAAGGTTGAAGAAGAAATAAAAGAAGAAAGGAAGAATCCTCTCTTTTCTTTTCAGGACCTTCAGATTGTCCAATCCGACCTTCTCATATCCAAGTGCCATCATTGAGATTGTTTTCCCTCTTCTGGAGAGCATCGGAATCAAAAGAAAATAAACCAAGCAGCCAAGCGCATAAGAAATATAACAGTCAACAGAGAGAATCCCTCGATTCGTCTTCTCCAGTTTCGTATTCTCTTCCTTATAGGCGCGATAGGGATAAACAGGAGAGGAGGAATCCACTTTTTCATTTTGGAGAATATCTTCGATCATAGCGGAATAGAAATTTGGAAAGATAGAATTGATCAATCGTCGATAAACAGTTTCCCCTTTTGAGGAAAGAGTATCCTTGCTGTCCAATAATGGAGAAAGAAGATTCTGATATTCTTCCTTCAAGAAGACATCCTTGGAAATCTCGAAATAACCGTTTTTGTCATTCTTTTTATAAAAATCCAGGTAAGTCTGGTTCTCTTCTTTCATAATATCGACAAAATAATGATAAAAATAGTCATGTTTTTTTTCATGATTAAGAAAAGAAAGGACGAACTGATTTCCAGAATAGGTCAGAGAGGAGGTGAAGCTATCCTCTTCATTCTCTTTTTCGAGAAGCTGATTCTCAAAAAGGACATCCACCATCCGCACCTGATTGTCATTGATTTTCTTTTCGTTCTCATCATATCCGGCAGCACTTCTTGATATCGGAAAAAGAAGGACAGAAAAAAAGAAAAGGGCAAGGAAGAAGTTCAGAAACAGGTCACAAAAATGAAGAAGGACTCTTCCTCCTTTTTTCAGCGGATGGATTTCGACATATTCAGGATTCATTTGACTCATAGTTGTTCAAGATAGGAACCGATTTCGCTGTATTCATCAATCCAGATGACAATCAGATCGAAGGTGAAGAAATAGGCTGTCAGATCCTTATAGACCGTCTCGGAATAGCCTTCGATCTTCTTTAGGAAGATGAAGTTGAATTTCATATAGTTGTTCGCCAGTTCGAGCAGTCTCTTCATATCCGGATCGGTCAATGAGATGCCGATGAAGATGCAGACATTGAACTTAAAGTCATGCAGCTGCTTGCTGATCGACCAGCTATAGGGATTATTATAGAGATAATAGTATTCGGATTCATTGAAAATCAAAGAATCCGTATATTTCTTCTCATCGTATTTGTCAAAAGGAAGAAGTCCATGCACATGATAGATATCCACTTTGGCTTCCTTGTCGACAAAGGAATTGTCATCATAGACGACCGTATATCGTATCTGTCTCTTCTTGAGCAGGTATTCGAGATTCGTATCGTAATTGTAGGTGATGACACTCGTCTTGTTCTTCTTCTGAAGATAGTCGACCAATCGGTAGAGTGTCGCATCAGGATCGTCGAATCCTTTCGCTTCCTTGAAGAGATAGAGTTCCCGGTTTAAAGACTTATAGGAATCAAAGCCCGATGTCTTCATAATCATAGAGGAGGTAAAGAGTTCCTTTCCGACATAGGTCTGGATTTCTTGGGCAAATTTGTAGTCTCCCTTATAGAAATCATTGTTGAGGGAATCGAGCAGTTCCTGCCAGTTCTTGGCTCCATAATCCTGATTGATGCCAGCACCTAAGACCAGATCGACATTCAGTTTTGTCGTATAAAGCCGGATCAGCCACAAGACAAAGGAAGAAGCCGAATCATTGATATTCTCATTCTTCTTGTCATGGGAAAGATGATAGAGAAGATCATCCGTCACGGATGTCTTCTTCAAGTTGTAGCGATAGGAAACTTTCACACCTTCCATGAATCCGATGGCATAGAAATCCGAAGAGGAGAAATAGATATTCAGACTCGCCTCGGGAAGATAGAAGTCATAGTCCATGTTCTTCACCTTGACGATGTTGACATTGCCCATGACATCCATGTTCTCGGGATTGAACCTCGCCAGGGAAGGATAGATATGCGCCACATATTTATGGATATGATCTTTCTTTGACCGCACGATGGCCTTGAAATTGCAGGTCGGGTCAAAATGGAATCCAAAAGACCGTAGCACAATCGAGTCATAGGAAACATTGGAATGATAAAAAAGGAAGAGAAGAACCAAAAGTGCTTTTTTCTGAAAGATGTATTCGTCTTTTTTTGATTTGTCCATAGAAAAGATCCCTTCAATATTATAAAAGGAAAGATAAAAAAATCCTACCCCTTGATCAGAGAGGTAGGATAATTTTCAAAATCTGGAAATCTCGAGATTAGTCGATGATTTCGGAGACAGTTCCGGCACCGACGGTGTGACCACCTTCACGGATAGAGAACTTGGTCTGGTTTTCCAAAGCGATAGGATGGATGAGTTCGACAGTGAGCTCAACGTTATCACCAGGCATAACCATCTGAACATCAGCAGGAAGAGTGACAGTTCCAGTGACATCGGTTGTACGGAAGTAGAACTGAGGTCTGTAGTTGTTGGTGAAAGCAGTATGACGTCCACCTTCTTCCTTCTTCAGGACGTAGACCTGACCCTTGAACTTCTTGTGTGGAGTGACGGATCCAGGTTTGCAGATGACCTGACCACGGACGATCTGATCACGATCGACACCTCTCAACAAGGCACCGATGTTATCACCAGCCTCGGCGAAGTCAAGGATCTTACGGAACATTTCCATAGAGGTGCAGACGCACTTTCTGGTGTCCATGATACCGACGATTTCGACTTCATCATTCGGCTTGAGCATACCACGTTCGACTCTACCAGTGGCAACAGTACCACGGCCAGTGATGGTCATGACATCTTCGACAGCCATCAAGAATGGCTTATCGTTGTCACGGACAGGATCCGGGATGTAGGAATCAACAGCATCCATCAATTCCATGACGGAACCTTCCCACTTTTCTTCGCCATTGAGGGCGCCCAAAGCGGAACCACGGACGACAGGGAGTTCATCTCCAGGGAAGTTATACTTGTTGAGCAATTCACGGACATCCATTTCGACAAGGTCGATCAATTCCGGATCATCGACCATATCGCACTTGTTGAGGAAGACGACGATGTAAGGAACACCGACCTGACGGGCAAGCAAAACGTGCTCTCTGGTCTGTGGCATAACACCATCCGTAGCGGCGACAACAAGGATAGCACCATCCATCTGAGCGGCACCGGTGATCATGTTCTTGATGTAGTCAGCATGGCCTGGGCAGTCGACATGGGTGTAATGTCTTGTAGCAGTATCGTATTCGATGTGAGCAGCATTGATGGTGACACCACGAGCTTTCTCTTCTGGTGCGGCATCAATCTGAGAATAGTCCATAGCCTGGGAAAGACCCTTCTTGGCAAGGACGTGGGTAATAGCGGCAGTCAAAGTGGTTTTGCCGTGATCGACGTGACCGATTGTACCGATGTTGACATTCGGTTTGGAACGGTCGAACTTCTGTTTAGCCATAATTTAAATTTCCTCCAAATTTGATTCTAAATGACTATACACTTTTTGATTCTTATTTTCAAGAAGAGAGGAGGTGTTTTAACCTCTCTTCTTGATAATTTCTTCCTGGACAGATGCCGGAACTTTCTGATAATTCGAGAATTCCATGGTGTAGATACCTCTACCCTGGGTCATGGAACGAAGATCAGAAATGTAACCGAACATGTTGGCGAGCGGAATCTTGGCAGTGATGACCTGGGCATTGGCCTTCTGGACCATGCCTTCGACCATACCACGGCGAGACGAGACATCGCCCATGACAGTTCCGACGTAGTCGAGAGGTGTCGTGATTTCAGCCTTGACGATTGGTTCAAGGATGATCGGATGGCACTTCTTGGCAGCGACTTTCAGGGCTTCCTGGGAAGCGAGCTTGTAGGCAGCTTCGGAAGAGTCGACATCATGATAGGAACCATAATGCAAGGTGGCCTTGACATCGATGACTGGATATCCGGCAACCATACCACGCTGGAAAGCATCGTTAAGACCATCGATAGACGGCTTGATGAATTCCTTGGGGATGACACCACCGGTGATGGCATCGACAATTTCGTTGCCCTTTCCAGTGTTGGGTTCCATCTTGAAGACGACGTGACCATACTGACCATGACCACCGGACTGCTTGATGTACTTACCTTCGCAGTCAGCGGCCTGCTCGATGGTTTCACGATAGGCAACCTGCGGAGCACCGACTCTGGTTTCGATGCCGAAGTCATTCTTCAGACGGGTGACATTGACATCCAACTGGAGTTCGCCGACACCGGCGATGATGCCCTGACCGGTTTCCTGATCGGTGTAGTAATGGAAGGTCGGATCTTCTTCGGTGAACTTGACAAGCAAGGCAGCCATTTTGTCCTGATCGCCTTTCTTGACAGGTTCGATGGCTTCGGAGATGACCGGTTCCTGGAACTTGATGGACTCAAGCTGGACAAGCGGATCGCCTTCGCCGACAATCGTATCACCGGTACGGGTGGCCTGGAAGCCGACAGCAGCGGCGATTTCACCGGCCTTGGCTTCGGTGATGTTCTCGTGGGAATCGGCATTGACCAATTCGAGACGGGAAACTCTTTCCTTCACGCCCTTACGGACGTTGTAGACATAAGAACCGGACTTGACAGTACCGGAATAGATTCTGAAGAAGCAGAGGGTACCAAACTGGTCGGTGGTCAATTTGAAGGCCAAAGCGACGAATGGAGCCTTTGGATCGACAGAGAGGACAACTTCGCCACCCTCTTTGTTGAGAGCGACCGGAGCCGGGACATCGAGCGGGGATGGGAGATAGTCACGGACAGCGTCCAAGACATACTGAACACCCTTATTCTTGTAGGCGGAGCCAGGGATGGCCGGGAAGATCTTGCCGGCGATGACTTCCTTACGGATGGCGGCCTTGATTTCTTCGACTGTTGGGGTCTCTTCCATCAAGAGCTTCTCCATCAAAGTATCATCGTTGTTGGCAAGGTTTTCGATCATGATCTGATGATAGACCTTGGCCTGTTCGACATCGTGCTGGAAATCAGCAAGGAGCGGACTATCCAGATCAACGATGTTTGGCTGCATCTGTTCAGACTTTTTCGGATCGTGATCCCAGAGCCAGGCCTTCATTTCGACCAAGTCGATAAGACCGAGCAAAGTCTGGGAAATACCGACTGGGTAGGCGATGGCGCAGCCATTGGCACCCAATCTCTCCTTGATGGAAGCGACGGACATTTCATAGTCGGCGCCGGTGGCATCAAGTTTGTTGACGAAGACAATACGTGGAACGTTGTACTTGTCGGCCTGTCTCCAGACAGTTTCGGTCTGCGGTTCAACGCCGTTCTTTCCGTCGAGAACGCAGACAGCACCATCGAGAACACGGAGAGATCTTTCAACCTCAGCGGTGAAGTCGACGTGTCCAGGAGTGTCGATCAAGTTGATACGATAGTCCTTCCACATACAGGTGGTCGCAGCGGAGTAAATGGTGATACCACGCTTCTGTTCCTGTTCGTTGAAGTCCATAGCGGAAGCGCCGTCGTGGGTTTCACCGATCTTGTGGGTTTTTCCAGTATAGAAGAGAATACGCTCACTCGTCGTGGTTTTACCGGCATCGATGTGAGCCATGATACCGATGTTTCTAACTCTTTCAAGCGGGGTAGCTTCGTACTTGGCTACCATCGCCTGGTCGTTATCCATTGCCATAGTGTTTCTCCTTTAATTATGGTTACGTAACTTCAATTACCAACGATAGTGGGCATAAGCCTGGTTGGCCTGTGCTGTCTTGTGCATATCTTCCTTACGCTTGACAGCCTGACCAGTGCCATTGGCAGCATCGATGATTTCTTCAGCGAGCTTGTCAGTCATGGTCTTGCCCGAGCGAAGACGGGCGAAGGTAACCAACCAACGGAGACCGAGGGTGACCTTTCTTTCCGGTGTGACTTCGACAGGGACCTGATAGTTGGAAGCACCGACTCTTCTAGCCTTCAATTCGACTTCAGGCATGATGTTGCCCAAAGCGATTTCGAAAACTTCGAGAGCTGGCTTTCCGGTCTTCTTTTCGACCTTTTCGAAAGCACCATAGAGAATGGTCTGGGCAGTGCCCTTCTTACCATCGAGCATGATGCGGTTGATCAATCTGGTAACCAACTTGGAGTTATAGATTGGATCGGGTAAAACGTCTCTTTTTTCAACTGAACCGTTCTTTCTAGGCATTGTGGTTTACTCCTTACTTCTTCTGGATGCTTCCATCTTTCTTGGTTCCGTATAAGGATCTACCCTGTTTACGGTTCTCGACGCCAAAGCATTCCATAGCGCCACGGACGATGTGGTATCTGACACCTGGAAGGTCGCGGACACGGCCACCACGGATCAAGACAACCTTGTGCTCCTGAAGGTTATGACCTTCACCGCCGATATAGGCTGTGACTTCATAGCCATTGGAGAGTCTGACTCTGGCGTACTTACGAGCAGCAGAGTTCGGCTTCTTCGGAGTCATCGTACCAACACGGGTGCAAACACCCTTCTTCTGAGGAGCAGCAATAGACTTCTCCTTTTTGTTAAGAGAATCGAATCTCTTTCCGAGAGCAGGAGCCTTGGATTTGTAAAGCGGGTTCTGTCTCTCTTTTCTGACCAACTGGTTAATAGTAGGCATTTTCTTCCCTCCGGATTTTTTATAAATAACCTATCCACATTACCGGGTGTTTCCAACTCTTCCCATAAAAAGAGCGGGCTTGGCCCGTAACGTGACGTTATGAATTATACTCACCTGAAATCCACTTGTCAAAGGTTTTTTTCACTTTTTGACACGCCCGGTCTTGTTGACCATATTCCAGGCAAAAGAAAAGGTGGCCGGATGGCCACCCTATTTAGTTTCTGTTCTTGGCAAGAAGAAGATAGTAGACGATGCGGATGAAGAGCCAGATGAAGTCAACATAGATTGTGAAGGCGCAATAGACGGCAAGATTGTTTCCATTGTCGAAGCCACCTTTCTCGGCAATCCTATTGATATTATGCATATCGAGGATGGTCGAGATGATCATCACGCCGAACAAGACGAAGTCGAGAATCAGATAAATCGTATTCGAGCCGATGAAGATATTGACCAAGGAAATGACAAGAATGCCAGCGAGAATAGAGAAGAGAATCGGATAGACGATCTTCAGATTCGAATTCTTCGTCAAGGCGCCGATCAATCCACAGACTAAGAAAATTCCGCCGGTGATGAAGAAGGCAAGATAGATGGTGTTGAGTCCTTCACCCGAGCCGATGAAGAGCAGGATGAGGGAAGAGAGAAGAACGCCCATGCATAAGGAATAGATGATATAGGATGTGATCATCACAGGGAAATTCTTTCTGAATCCCTGCACATTGATGATGATGAAGGCGGGAATCATCAGCACGATCGAACCGATCAATAATCCGACATAGACATTGGCTAGAGCATCCACCGATGCACCATCCTTTGCCGCAAGTGCGCCGAAGAGATAGGGCAAGGCGAAGGAAACGACACCGGTGATCAATAATCCAAGAGCAAACCACAGATAGACTTTGACAAGAGACAGGGTCGTCGACTGCTTTTCATTTGGCATCGCCTTTTCCGTCTTTGTTGTTTTGTCAGGCTGAAACGAAAAATGTTCCATAAAAGAGTACCTCCTTTTCGAGTAGAACCATTATATACAAAATCACCTCGAAAATATATATTTGTGCAATATTTAGAAAAAAACTGCCCGAAGGCAGTTTTGCAGATCAGATATTTTCGAGCAATTCCTTGAAGGATTCGCTCTTGAGGCTCGCTCCGCCGACCAGGGCGCCATCGACGTCCTCGGCCTGGAGATAGTCATGGATGTTGTTCGGCTTGACGCTTCCGCCATAGAGAATCTGGATTTTCTGGGAGGCGACCTTGCCGAAGAGTTCCGAGATCAGATCACGGATATAGGCACAGATGTCTTCAGCGATTTCCACCGAAGCATTCTTTCCCGTGCCGATGGACCAGACCGGTTCATAGGCCAAGACGACATAGGGAATCTCATCCTTGGAAAGGTTCATCAGACCAGTGACGACCTGCTCGCGGATGACATCCTTGGTGATGCCGGAATCATATTCCTTGGCTGTTTCGCCGACGCAATAGATGACATGCATTTCCTTGGAAACAAGCGTGCGGATCTTGCGATTGCAGATGAAGGAAGTTTCTCCTTCATAGGTTCTTCTTTCGGAATGACCGATGATGGCCCAATTGACATCGATCTCCTTGAGCATATCAGCGGAGACATTGGAGGTATAGGCTCCATGATCCATATAGTGGCAGTCCTGACTCGCAACGATGAGTCCGTGGGCATGCTTTTTGACGGCAGCAAGAGAAAGGTAGGTCGGTGCAACGCCCAACATGACGCCCTTGGATCGGGCTATTTTGACTAAGGAAGCGTCCTTGACATCCTCGCAGAACTGATTTGCCTCTGCGATGGTGTGGTTCATCTTCCAGTTGCCCATCAAAAACTTTTTTCTAGACATAATTACTTGTCCTCGATGACATCGATGCCAGGGAGTTTTCCATCAAACTGAATGAGTTCCAAAGAGGCACCGCCGCCTGTGGAGACGTGGCTGAATTCCTTGGTGAAGCCGAATTTCTTGGCTGCAGCGGCAGAATCGCCACCGCCAATGACGGTGAAAGCACCATTCTTGGTCGCTTCCGCGCAAGCCTGGCAGATGGCCTTTGTGCCTTCCTGGAGGTCGGCATTCTCAAAGACGCCCATCGGGCCGTTCCAGAAAATGGTCTTGGCCTTCTTGATGTAGTCGATATAGAGGTTGATGGTCTTCGGGCCGATATCGGCACCTTCATATTCGCTCGGGAAGTCCGTGGAATTGCTATCGGCAAGAGTCTGGATATCTTCAGCCTTCAAAGAAAGATCATCGAAGTTCAGTCCCTTGGCAAGGACATTGTCGACAGGAAGAACGATTTTTCCTGTTTCATAGCACTTCTTGGCATAGTCGAGCTGATCATCCTCGCATAAGGACTTTCCGACATTGATGCCATAGAGAGCCTTCTTGAAGGTGTAGGACATGCCACCGCCGATCAGGATGTAATCGCACTTCTTGAGCAGGGAGTCGATGACTTCGATCTTGGAGGAAACCTTGGCACCGCCCAAGATGGCGATATAAGGAAGTTCTTCCTTCTTCGGAGCAACGCATCTTCCCAGAGCGCTGATTTCCTTTTCCATAAGGAAACCGACAGCCGTTTCCTTGCCGTCCTTCTTCATCTCATCCGGAATTCCGAATGTGGAGGCATGGGCTCTATGGGCAGAGCCGAAGGCATCCATGACGAAGGCATCGCCAAGGCTGGCCCATTCTTTGGCCAAAGCGGCATCATTCTTTTCTTCACCGGCTTCATAGCGGGTGTTCTGCATGACAAGGACATCGCCATCCTTCAGGGAAGCGACAGCAGCCTTGAGAGCATCGCCATGGGTATCTTTGGAAAAAGAGACCTTGACATCTTTTCCAAGAGCTTCATCAAGATATTTCTTGAGCGGATCGATGACGATGGAGAGGTCATTCTTCTTCATCTGCTTTTCGATATCTTCCATTGTGGCTTCGCCCTTCTTGAGCTTCTTCCAGGCGACTTTGCCCAAATGGGACATCAAAACGACTTTGGCGCCATTCTTCAGAAGTTCGACGATGGTCGGAATGGCTGCACGGATACGATTGTCGTCCGAAATGTCGGCGCCCTTGTGCGGAACGTTGAAATCGACACGGACAAGAACGGTTTTGCCGTTGACTTTCAAATCAGTAACTGTTTTTTTCATGGTATGTATTCTCCTTACTAATGAATTTTTTTAATAAATAAGGCGACAGGATAAACCTGCCGCCTTAGAAAATGCTTGTAAGAAACTACTTGGAGAGGATTTCGCCGTAGAGCTTAGCAAGTCTCATCATCTGGCAGGTGAAGGAATATTCGTTATCATACCAAGAGGCAACTTTAACGAATGTGACATCGCCAGCTGGAATGAGCATGGTCAAGGTTGCATCGAAGATGGAGCCTTCGGTTCTTCCAAGGATATCAGAAGAGACAACTTCGTCTTCGGTATATCCTAAGATACCCTTCAATTCGCCTTCGCTGGCCTTCTTCATGGCAGCATTGATTTCTTCGACAGTGGCAGCCTTCTTCAAGAGAAGTGTGCAGTCGCAGATGGAACCATCGGTGACTGGAACACGGATAGCATTGCCGTTGAGCTTGCCGTTGAGTTCAGGGATGACCTTGCCGACAGCCTTGGCAGCACCAGTGGTGGTTGGGACGATGTTGGCAGCGCCAGCACGGCCTCTTCTGAGGTTGTTGCCAGCCAAATCCAAGATTCTCTGATCATTGGTATAGGCATGGACAGTGGTCATGGTTCCGCCGACGACACCGAAGGTATCGTTGAGAACTTTCATCATTGGGGATAAGCAGTTGGTTGTGCAGGAAGCACCAGAGATGATGGTCTGGGTCTTGTCGAGCTTATCGGTGTTGACACCATAAACATAGGTTGGAATATCTTTGGAAGAGGATGGAGCAGAGATGATGACGCCCTTGGCGCCATTTTCCATATGAACATCGCCATCTTCATGGGATTTCAGACGGCCAGTGCATTCCAAGACAACATCAACACCGAAATCCTTCCAGTGAAGATCGTGTGGATCCTTCTTGCCGAGAACAGGGATCTTGTGGCCATCGAAGATGAGGTTGTTTTCATCATCGGCGGAAATCTTGTCGGCATTCCAGGTTCTGTGGGTGGTGTCATACTTGAGCAAGTAGGCCAAAGTCTTTGCATCAACCAAATCGTTGATGGCAACGACTTCGAAGCCGCCCATTTCATAGGCTCTTCTGAAAGCCAAACGACCAATACGTCCGAAGCCATTAATAGCTAATTTAATAGACATTTTATTATGTCCTCCTAGTACGCCACTATTATACTAACAAAAACGGAAAAATAAACCCTTTTTTATTATTTTTTCGATTTTTTTACTAGAAAAGCCATTTCTTGCACTCTTTTAGCGTGTTTTTTGCGTGTTTTCGTCTTTCTGCGTGCGAAGTTGTCATCAAAAAAGCCTCATCTCGTCTAAAACTATCATTTTCAGCTTTCATTCATCGTATATCACGCGTTTCAGAGAAGAAAAGATGCTCAAAATACGCAAATCAGGATTCTTTTGGTTTTTCAGCCTGTTCGCTTTCTTTTTCGATCGCCTCGGCCTGTGTGCGGATATTCCTCAAAATATGGACAACACCCGACTTCGTGATCGAGATATTGTCTGTCTCATTGATATATTCTGCCAGTTCACGGTAGTTGGCTTCGTTGAGTTTCCTTCTCGCTGAAATCACCGCCTTGGTCTTGTCATCAAGAAAATCAAAATTTCTTCTCGTCAGGAAAAGATCGATCGCATGAAGATCCTTTTGGGAAGTCATGCGCGTCTTGTTGTAGTTGGCGGCATCGCAGATGTTGAGTCGGTTGATGGTATTGCTATCATCCTTCATCATTCTTGCATTCTCAAACTCGAACATGGATTCCGTCGCCCCGAGATAGGAAAGGAAGACAGCAATCTGATCCGATTTCTTCAGATAGAGGACATGTCTGTTCCTTCTTAATATATAGCGGAAATTCATCGTCTTCTCATCCTTGAAGGTATCGAGTTTATGGACGATGGCCAAGGCATCGTTCTTATCCGAGAATGCCATCTCCGCAAAATAGGACGTCTTGTTGGAATTCGGATTGTTGACCGATCCGTTTGCCAAGAAGCAGCCGATCAGAAGAAACTTCAGATTCTTCCTTCTGAGTCCCTCCTTCGGCGGGATGCGGAAATAGCCATCCTGAAGGATTTCGAGATCTTCCATCATATGGTTGATCTTCTCATCCTTGACACGGATGACATAGACAAGCCCTCGTCCAAATCGGGTCACTTTCTCATATTGGATTTCCGGAGTGAGCGAATAGCATTCCTTCAGACACGCATAGATGAATTTGGCAATCAATCCATCTTCCGTATGGAGCTGGAGATCTGTCGTCTGACCAAAAAAACCACCTGAAATGATGCCCCCGTTTCTGACAAACCCAGAGAGAATATATTTCTTCTCTTCGGTCGTGTAGGTATTGGTGGTCAGTTCTTCCTTGATCTGCCTTGCAAAGGACAATGTCTTCTCAACCATATCATCCCCTCTGGCTCTTCAGATGGATCATGCTGGCCGCAAGGGCTCCATCTCCAACGGCGGTGGAAACCTGACGAAGAGGTGTATTCCTGCAATCGCCGATGGCAAAAAGATTTTGGATATTCGTCTCCAGTGAGGAATCCGTCTTGATATATCCGTTTTCACTTTCCAGCATCGGAAGGTCGACAAAACCCGTCGATGGGATTTCACCGACATAGAGGAAAAGTCCCTGGATGGATAAGTCGACTTTCTCCATGCTTTCCTTATTCTGTATCTGCAATACGGAGATGGAATCCTTCCCGTCACAGGAGAGGACATCATAGGGTGCATAAAGAGACGTGTTCTTCTGACCCTTGAATTTCTCCACGACGCTTTCCTGGGCACGGAAGACATTTCTTCTGGCAATCAGGGAAACATGATGGCAGATATTCGAAAGATAGATAGCTTCCTCAAAGGCCGCATTTCCTCCGCCAATCACTGCGACATCCTTTCCCTTATAGAATGGACCATCGCAGATGGCACAGCGTGAGATTCCTTTTTTCTGAAATTTTTCTTCCCCGGGAATCACAAAAGGCTTCTCAGCCAAGCCGTTTGCCAAAATGACGTAGCGGAAATCGGAAGAAAAATGCTTTCCATATTCGATATGGAATGTCGAATCCTCATTCAGGGAAAGTTTTTTCACTTCCTTATAGATCGGCTGGATATCGAAAGAAGAAAGCTGTTCCTCAAGAAGGTTTCCAAAAACAGGTCCCTGGATTTCTTTCACTCCGGGATAATTCTCGATTTTTTCTGTCTTATTCACTTTTCCGCCGATCAGTTCCTTTTCGAAACAGACTGGCTTCATGCCATAGCGTTTCAGATAAATCGCAGCACTCACCCCACCAGGGCCCATGCCGATGATTGCCACTTCCTTCTCATCCATCATAAGAGCCTCCCCTTATCTTCGAATCTCTTTTTCCATCTGCTGCAGTTTTTCCAAATCGGAGACATCGTCTTCCTTCTTTTCTTCCGTCATCTCTTCTTTTTTGACTTCGACGACACAAAGATCCTGCAGATAGAGATTCTTGATGAACGGATACTTCTCGAACTTGTTTTTCCTCGAAAGGTGATAGAGGATATGATTGCCGACAATCAAAAGGACACCGACAACGATGAAAGCAATCGCCATGAAGAAGGACTTGTAGTTGGAATGGGACGAAGTCACATTCTCCGTTCCCATGATGAAGGCTGGGTTTCTTAAGGGTTCAAGGACAGCACGGATGATGCCATAAGCGATAAAATAGCCAAAGGCCTGATCACCATTGACATATCGATCTCTTTCGATGGCCGGAATTCCCTGGGTCAGAATGAAATAGAAAAGAATATTCACGACCCCTTCGACAAGGAAAAGCGGGGCGGCAACGCTTCCAGAAGGAAGCTTCACGCCTGAGAGCATGCTCGATGTTCCATTCTGCATATTGTTCATGATGAAGGAAGGGAGGAAATTCCAGGCTTCCGGCGAGACAGCATGGCCAAAGACTTCCTGATTGAAGAAATTTCCCCAGCGGCCAAACATCTGGGCGACAAAAATCGTCGGGACGGCAAAGTCCATCGCCTGGAGAATCGAAACGCCTTTTCTTCTGAAGAAGACGACCAGGACTCCGGAAAGGACACCCAATATGACGCCACCCTGTATGGCAAGTCCGCCATTCCACATGGCAAACATATTTCCAAAGCCAGCCCAGAAGCCACGGTTCTGGAACACAGGGAGGAATTCTGCCTTGAAGGAGGCAATCACATACCAGATTCTCGCTCCGACGATGCCAAGCGGAAACGCCACAAGAAAAACGGTATCGAAGAAATTCCAGTTATAGCCGGCCTTTCTGGCACGGTAATTTGATAAAAAGAAAGCGACGCCTGCTCCAAAAAGAATGAACAAGGCATAAAATCGCACAATCGGATTCGAAGTCGGGAATCCATTGACATAGGCTAGTGAATTCATTTAGTCTTCCTTCTCTGGTGTGACAACATTCGTCTCTTTCTTCGGATAGGGTTCTGATTTGAGCTGGACATTTGATTCGTTCATGGCAGCTAAGGCATTCAAGACTGAGGCATTGATCGAATTCTGTCTTCTGGCTCTCTGATGCAGTTCGCTCAATCGCTTCTGGAATTCATAGCCGGTGTCATAGCCGAAATCCTTCAGTTTGAAGTTCGTGACGGCGGTCTCTACAATCTCCGACATGCTTCTTGCTGCCGAGACAGGGAGTTTGATCAGAGGAACGGTCTCACCGAGAATCTCATACTGATCCGTCTTCATGCCGATTCTTTCCAGCGGCTCTTCCTTCTTGAACGGCACAAGATGGATGACAAGACGGATGCGGCTTTTATCAGCAAGGGAATTGACGCCAAACATTCTTTCGACATTGATGATGCCGATACCGCGGACTTCCATCATGCCGGAAATGCTCTCTGGGCAGCTTCCAATCAGGCTTCCGCGCACATTGGAAATATCGACGCGATCATCGGCAATCAATCGATGTCCTTTTCGGATCAGATCGAGAGAAATTTCACTTTTTCCGATGCCGGATTCTCCCAAAAGGAGAACGCCGATACCATAGATTTCCATCAAGACGGCATGAAGGGCTGTCTTCGGAGCCAAGACTTCGGAAAGATAGACATACATATCCGAAGAGAGGGTCGAAGTATCCTGTCCAGAAGAGAATAAAGGCGCATTCATCTTCTTTGCGGCGCGCAAGACCGGTTCCGGACACTGATTTCCTTGGGTGATGATGCAGCATGGGCATTCCGGATCGAAGATTTTCAGACAGTTGTGATAGACAAATTCGGGATCCGAATCGTTGATGAGGGCAACTTCCTTGTTGCCGATCAGCATGATGCGATCTTTTTCATGGAAATGGAAAATACCGAGCAGTTCCACGCCTGGACGGTCCAATTTCGCATATTTGACCGGACGGTGCAAAGCCTGCAAGTCTCCGTTGATGACATTGAAGCCGAAATGATTGGCTAATTCTAAATTTGTGAGCATATGAAAATCCTCGTTCAACCATGAACATTATAACAAATCAACATTTATTTTTTACCCCAAATGACGGGGAATCCCATACAAAATACGTCAGAATCACTTCTTGGAGTACTTTTCTTTTTCAAGTTCTCTCTTCAGATAGTACCCGGTATAGGACTTCTCACAATGAAGAAGATCATCGACGCTTCCCTCAAAGACAAGATTTCCGCCTTTGTCGCCACCTTCCGGACCTAAGTCGATCACATAATCCGCGCACTTGATGACATCGAGATTGTGCTCGATGACAACGACGGTATTTCCGCTATCGACCAAACGGTCGAGGACAGCAATCAATTTATCGATGTCATAGGGATGAAGTCCCGTGGTCGGCTCATCGAGGATATAAAGCGTCCGGCCATCGCTTTTTCTTTCCAGCTCATAGGCCAATTTCACTCTCTGTGCCTCTCCGCCGGAGATGGTCGTCGAGGACTGGCCAAGCTTCATATAGCCAAGTCCGACATCGACAAGCGTTTCGAGTTTCTTCTTGATGGAAGGAATCGCCGAGAAGAATTCCAGTGCATCCTCTGCACGCATATCCAGGACATCGGCGATGGATTTTCCTTTATATTGAACAGCCAGAATATCATCCGAATATCTCTTTCCATGACAAACATCGCATTCGACATAGACATCCGGGAGAAAATTCATCGAAATGCGTCTTACACCATCGCCCTGACAGGCTTCGCAGCGTCCGCCCTTCATGTTGAAGGAGAACATGGACTTATCCATGCCCTTGATTCTGGCTTCCTTCGTCGAGGCAAACAGTTCACGGATATCGTCAAAGACTTTGATATACGTTGCCGGGTTGCTTCTTGGCGTTCGTCCAATCGGTTCTTGGGAAACATTGATGACTTTCGAAATCAAATTAACGTTCTCAACACTCTCGCATTCGCCTTTTTCCGTCTTGAATCCCAGTTCGCTTTTCACCGTCTTGTATAGACAGTCATCGATCAGGGAAGATTTTCCGCTTCCCGAGACACCCGTGACACAGGTGAAGCAGCCAAACGGAATATGGACATCGATGTTCTTCAGGTTGTGGCAGTGTGCATGATGAATGGTCAAAGTCTTGGTGTAGTTTCGATGGAGGGCAGGCTTGGCAATCATCTTTCGTCCGGAAAGATAGTCCGCCGTGAGGGAATTCTCATCCCTCATCAATTCCTCTGGCTTTCCAGCAAACACGACGTTTCCGCCATGTTCGCCAGCCCCTCTTCCGATATCGATCACATAGTCGGCAGCCAGGATCGTATCCTCATCGTGTTCGACCACGATGAGGGAATTTCCCAGATCCCGCATCTCCTTCAGGGTATTAATCAGTTTATCATTGTCTCTTTGATGAAGACCGATGGAGGGTTCATCCAAGACATAGAGAACACCCGTCAGCTTCGACCCGATCTGGGTGGCAAGGCGGATACGCTGGGATTCGCCGCCGGACAGTGTGCTTGCCTGACGAGAAAGGGTGAGGTAGTCCAATCCGACATCGATCAGGAACTTCAGTCGGTTCTTGATTTCATTGATGATGAGATCGGCGATCTGATGCTGGGTCGGGGTCAATTGAAGATTCACAAAAAAGTCATAGATATTTGCCAATGACTTGTTGCACAATTCGTCGATGTTCAGTCCTCCGACCAAAACGGAGAGGACCATCTTATTAAGTCTTGCACCATGGCAGGTCGAACATTCATGTTCGGCCATGAAGGAACCATACCACTGCTTCATCCATTCGGATTTCGTCGTATTGTAGAGTCGGTCGATTCTTCCCTTGAGGCCTTCACTCACATATTTGTTGATCTTGGAGCCATTGGAAGATTCATAGACATAATGAACCGGTTCCGGCGGTCCATAGATGATGATGTCTTTCTGTCTCTGAGAGAGCTTATTGAATGGAGTCGTCGTCGAAATCTTGTATTTGTCCAAGACAGCATAGAAATCATTCCATTCGATGGTATCGTGATTGTTTTTCGGAAGACAGGCCAAAGCCCCATCATCGATGGATTTCGATGGGTCGGCAATCATGAGATTCGGATCAGCTTCGATATTCACACCTAAGCCGTGGCAATCCGGACAGCATCCCAAAGGATTGTTGAACGAAAAGAGTCGCGGCTCCAAAGGCGGAACACTGAACCCGCAGATGGGGCAGGACTGATGTTCGCTATACAGTGTCTCTTTTCCGTTGACGTCGATCAAGACATAACCCTTGGCAAAATCCAGGGCGGTTCTCAAAGAGTCGAAAAGTCGGCTCTTATTTTCTTCAGATAAGATGATTCGATCGATGGCAAAGGAAATGGTATGCTTGAGATTCTTGTCGAGAACCGGAACAGAATCATATCTCTTCAAGGGCTGATCATCGATCTTCGCTCTGGAAAAACCGGCCGCAAAGAATTTCTCCATCGTGGCGGCATGCGTTCCCTTTTCGTTCTGGACAATCGGAGCATAGATGGTCACCTTGCTCGAAAGAGCGTTCTCATAGACGGCATTGAAGATCTGCTGCAGGGAGGTTGCCTGAATCGGAACATGATGCTCCGGGCAATAGCTCACGCCGATTCTCGAATAGAGAAGTCGAAGATAATCATAGATTTCCGTCACCGTTCCGACCGTAGAACGGGGATTGTGGCTCGTCGTCTTCTGGTCGATGGAAATCGCTGGGGCAAGTCCGTCGATGGAATCGACATCCGGCTTGGAAAAATCACCCAAGAACATTCTTGCATACGAAGAGAGCGATTCGACATAGCGTCTTTGCCCTTCGGCAAAGATGGTATCGAAAGCAAGCGTCGATTTTCCGCTTCCGGAGACACCGGAAAAGACAACCAGCGCATTCTTCGGGATGGTGACATCTACGTTCTTCAGGTTGTTTTCCCTTGCACCCTTGACGACAATATAGTCCTTATAATTTTCATTCATACCTATTCCCTCGACATAAAAAAGAAGAAATCAGAGCTTCAGCAATCCGTCCGTATCCAAAGCGATGGCATTTCCCTTGATCAGAGGTGCAACAAAGGAGATATAGGAAGGGTTGATGTTGTCCATGGCTTTGTTGATATATTTCTTCGGCAACGTGACGACTTTGTCGGAGACTTCCTCCAATTTGATTTTCGTATATTTCGGCGCATATTTGATGGAAGTCTTTCTTCCCAAGGCAATCATGATTCCTGTTTCGCCTTTCTTGGCAGCCTCATAGGCCTTCAGGGAGACTTCCTTGGATTCCTTGATATCGACCAAGGAAGGAAGGAAGCCGCTCGAACGATTCAAGACGGAGAGTTCGATGGCACGGTTCTTGATGCCTTCCTTGTCTAAAAGAGCAGCAAGATATTTTCCGACACCACCCACGGTGACATTGTTGAAGGCATCTTTGGTTCCGCTGTCCGTGGCAATCAGGACACCATCCTTATCACGGATACCTTCCGAGACAACCACAAGGCAACGGCCTTTCTTCTCATAGGTCGCCTTGACCTTCGTTAAGAAGTCCTGAACAGAGAACGGAACTTCAGGAACAAAGATATAGTCCGGCTTCTGGCCTCTCTGACTGGCAAGAATGGCACTGGCGGCCACAAAGCCGGAGTCCCTTCCCATCGTTTCGATGATGTTGACTCTGCCCTTTTGGTAGGTCTTGTCATCGATGGAGGTCGCAATGACGGCATTGGCCACATATTTGGCGGCCGTTCCGAATCCCGGCGTATGATCACAGCCATAAAGATCGTTATCGATTGTCTTTGGAATGCCGATGACCTTCAAGTCCATGCCAGAATCCTTGGCATACATGGAGATGCGATAGGCGGTGTTCATCGAATCATTTCCGCCATTGACGAAAAGATAGCGGATCTTGTTCTTCTGAATGTTCTTCATCAGCTGCTTGGCAACTGGGTCGCTGCTTTCAAGCGGAAGCTTTCTTCTCAAAGAACCGAAATAGGATCCTGGACGATAATCCAGAAAGGGAAGATCTTCTTTCTTCACCTCGACAAGCTTGTCATTAAGAAGACCTGTCAAGCCATAGGGGGAGACAAAAAATTTTCCTTTTTCCTTATCCTTCAGATACGCATCAAAGAGTCCCTGAAACGTCGCGTTGATGACAGCGGTCGGACCGCCCGACTGAAAATAGCAGACATTGTTCTCACAGTTCGTTTTCGAAGTTGGCATAATCAATTCTTTCCTTTCTTATGGCATCTTCCATATCTTTTTCTAAAGAGATCTCATCATCGAATCGATGACGATAGCGATTTCTGAGTGTAAAGTAGACCAGTGCGAGGAAGGTGATGAAGAGTCCCATCATGGTCAGCATCATTCCGATTTTGAAGTTCGGAGAGGAATATTCTAAGACATAGTGGTGTTCACCCTCCAATCCCTCAAAGGAGATGAAGCCTCCCTGTGCCTTATAGGTCTTCACCTTTTCCTTCTTGCCGTTCTTGTATTCATACAAGGACCAGCCATCCGCAACCGGGTAATTCAGCACAACGAATTTATCTTTTGAGTAATTCGTGGTGAAATCCACTTCGTCATCGACACGGCTATTGATGGTGACTTTCTCTTTTCTGAGATTGTCGATGGCTTCCTGATAGTCTTTGTTTCTCTGCACATAGAGTGTCGGAGCGGAGAATCGGACCGGATCAGACTTGCTTCCGGACTGAACGATACCGAGAATCTTATAGACCGGACGATCGGCATAGTAGCCATGCGCCTGCTTATATTCCGCATAGGAATGCTTGGCAAAGGAGATGCATTTATCATCCTTGTCGAAGAATCTCCATTCGATGTTCTGCTGGTTGAAGATGGAGATGTAGCCTCCTGTGGATGGGTCATTTGGATCAGCCTCCGGAAGAATCGGCGAGACGTTGCCCTTGTTATCCACTGGGATGATGACAATCTTGGAATTGTAGAGAAGATCGACGGACGTTCCGATTTCATGTTCGATGAGGGTATCGCCCTGGGTGATGGAATTGGCTGCTTCCCATGGATGCTGTTTGGCAAATTCTTCTTCACAGCCGTTCACCTTGGCATCATTGGCATCGCAGACAGCGTATTCACCAGACGGCGTTTCTTTGGTTGCCGGCCAGTTTGCACTATAGACGATCATCTTATAGCGGGATGGATGAACTTCATTCTCGGAATAGATCTGAATGGCTCCTCCGCTTCCCTGATGGTACTTGTTGACGGTTCTCTGGGCGGCACGGAAGACATTGGCCTGTCCGGACAAGGTCTTCGAGGCGTTTTCGATTTCGACATTGTGTCCGTTGATATAGTAGTTTCCGGCATTGTACTTTCCCTGCTTGAGGAAGGTCTTGTAGTCGCTGTTGGGAAGCATGGCGGCACGGAGAAGCGGATATTCATTCTCATCTTCATAGAGATTGTAGGTCGGTTCCTTCTCATCCAGGAATCCGCTCGAACCGAGCCAGTATTCATTGATGACCTGGTCATAGGCAAAAGCGAAATCGACGAAATTGGTATTCACATACAAGGAGCGATTGCACTTGTCCGACTTGAGATAGTCAATCAGCTCGGAAGAATAATTCACGCCGAGTTCCTTCATCTCCTCAGAAGTCAAAGTCGTGACATCCTTATAGCCATACGGGATATCATAATCGCTTGCCCAGACCTTGCTTTGGTTGTAGGGATAGGCACGCGGCGTTCCAAGATGGGTATAGTTTTCCCGGTCATTGACATAGCTCGGATCGACGCGGTCGACGATGTAATACTTCGTTCCTAAGAAGGTTTCGAGATTGTATCGTCGATTGTGGACACCCATCGACCAGTTGTGAGACGTATAGGGGATGCGGCTGCGGTCGAGAAAGTTCTGTGCCTGGTAGGCATAGACGGAATGGAAAGCCCCCAATCCCTGATAGCCTTCTCTCAGAGAAAGGTTGATGTTTCCACGATCAGCCGAGGTATTGTAGATACGATAGTAGTCATTGTTGTTCTCATCGCTCTTGAGCATCTCGACAATTTTGCTTTCCACCGAGATGTTGGAATTCTGGCTTGCGGAGGAAAGTCCCTGTCCCTGAATCGTGAGGTTGGCCATCACGATGATGTCGATGCTCGAAAGAATAAACATCACCTTGGAAAATTTCCGTTTGTGATAGAAATGGCGGAGGACAAAATAGCAGACGACGACCCAGACGAGACTTCCCGGGATGAGAATCATCTTGTAATCCCATTCCGAAGAAGAGAAGTGGCTCGGATAGAGATTGACTTCATAGATCATCAAGAAGCAGGAAACCGCCATCAGAAGCGTCGTGATGACAAAGGAGAGGTCGAGATAGGTTCTTGGAATCTCTCTTCTCCGTTCGATGCTTCTTAAGTCATAGACGATCATCCATGCGATCGGAATGATGAACCATCGCGCATAGGCGACCGTGAATCCAGAGAAAAGATAGAAACCTAACGGCGTGAAAAGAAGCAGAAGCGTCAAGGCAATGCCGATGAGATGAGAATATTTTCTCTGCTTGATGGAATCCACCAAGGAGACAAAGAACATCAGAAGAAGCGGTGTCGTGGCATAAAGGCCGGCTGCGAGATTGTCATACCAATAGACGTTGAGCAGGTTGGAATAATAGCAGCCGTCATAGAGGAAAAGGAAATTCAATAAAGGCGTCACCTGATTGTGGGCATTGCTGCTCGAGAAGGTAAACAAGGCATCCAATTTCGCCTTGAAGCCTTCGGCCGAGAAGAAATTCTCAAGATAACTTGCCGAAGAGACTCTTGGCATCTGTGTGGCCATCGCCATACCTGGAAGAAGGGTGAAGCAGCCAAGCAGAACCGCAACGACGAAGCTTAGAATGCCAATGCCCAGTGTATCCCAATTCTGTTGGGCATCCCGCGTCTTGATGGTCTGAAAATAGCGGAAGATGCTATAGAAGAAGGCACCGAACATATATTCGACAAAGAAGAAATAGCTCGTCATGGCATTCAAGAAGAACCCGACAAGGAAGATTCTTGGATCGCGGTCTTTCAGGATTCTTTCCACACCTAGGAAGACCAAAGGCAAAAAAGCGACCGAATCGATGAAATGGAACCAGAGATAGGAAAAGGAATAGGCACTGAAGCCAAAGCAGAGGGCACCGATGCCTCTCGTCTTATCCGAATAGCCAAAAGAACCAAGATACCAGTAGAAGAACATGCCGGCTATGACCATCTTCGGAACAAAGCTCAGTCCCTGAAGGACAAGGAGCCAATCACGTGGGAAGATCAGATAGAGCAGGAAGAAAGGATCGAAAAGATAATAGAAACTATTTCCGCCGATATTGTCGATTCCCAAGAAGATGCTTCGATCCCATGTCGGAAAATGACCGGTCCTGAAAAAGGTGTGCCAGTCATCGTATCCGTTGAAAAGGAAGGTCATTTCCTGAAGGGTGTAGTCGCCTCCAAGCGGAATGGTGAAAGAATTCGTTGCCCAGGTATAGCCAAAGCAGAGAAGAGAAACCAAAACAAGCAGATAGAAAGTCAGCATGGCATGGGAGGGGTGGATGAATTTATTCTTGAGTCCTTGCAAACGATTCTCGAACCATTCGCCAAGTGAATGGAGAACCTTGTTTCCGTTATAGTAGACTGAGTTCATATGTGCATATCCTTATATATAAGACACTATATTTAAGCACGAAAAAGAAAGATAATCTACTTCCAACGAAAATGTTTTGTATATAATAATCTTATGCGGATATCTTCATTTATTACTCGGGTTCAGCGATTCGTCGAAAGCCTCTTCTTTCCTCTTTTGATCGGATTGTTTTCTTTCATGTGCTGGCTCATCCCCATGCAATATTCTTTTCCGTTTTTGGTTCTCTATGCCCTTTTTTGCATTCTTCCGCTTTTTTGCCCGAACGGAAAGGGATATTTCCCGCTCTTCTTTTTCCTGATTATCGTCAGCAACCAGGATATCCATTTCAAGGGTGGCATTTCTCCGGTGTTCATCATCGGACTATCCTTCGCCACCATCTCATTGATTACCTACATAATTGTTCATAAGCCAAAATTCTCATCCGGAAGCATTTTCTTCTCCTTGCTCGGTCTCTATTGCGTCTTTCTTCTTTCCTTTTTCGTCGCCAGCCTGAACAATGCAAGCGTCGGAAGAACGGGCATTCTCTATCTGATTGGCTTCTTCACGCTCTTGATGTTCCACGCGCTCATGAATACGGTCTTAGGACAGGAGGAAAGCCTTCAGTATTTCTCCATGACCTATGGCCTGTTTGCCGTCTACGCCGCTCTGGAAGTCTTTTTTTTCCTACTGAAAGATTCCTCATTCTCCCTGGCTGGCAACAATTTTTCTCTGGGATGGTCCTACACGAGAGAAACCGTTTCCAGTTTTCTAACCCTCTCCCTCCCCTTTTTCTGCAATCTCATCCATGAGAAAAAGCCTTTCTGGCTCTTGCCGATGGCCTTTGTCTTCGTGGCTTTGCTCTTCCTTTCGACGGACTCCGGACTCTTATCCATCATTCTCTTTGTCATTCCGCTTGTCATTCTGACCCTGAAGGACTATTCGAAATATTCGCCTTTCTTCATCATGTTTGTCCTTCTTCTGATCGGTTCTGTCTTCGGCATTCTTTTTGCAGTCAACATGGATTTCAATCAGAGAATCTTCACCGCTGTCCAAAGGCTGAATTTCTTTTCTGATTTCTCCAAAAACTTCTATTCTCCCTATCTTGAAAAATTCCTATCGAATCTGCCGCTTGGTTCTTCCATCATCAGCCTAGTCAATGAAAATGGAACCCTGAGCCTAGCCAATTCCAGCATTCTCTCGACAGCCGTCATGGGCGGAATCCTCGGGTTGGCAAGCTATCTCGTCTTCAAATTCTTCCTCTACTGGAATTTCATCCAGAAGCAGCTGGAAGGAAAGAGTTTCTATCTCATCTTCCTATTGAATATCGAATTGATCGGCTTGGTCGACAATACGCTCTACAATCTCGCCATCCTGACCATCTTCCTATTGGCCACCAGTGCCTTCTTGCAATCGAATAAGCCGGATGATGTTCTTATCCATGACGACTATTTCAGAAACAAGGATCTGCCAAGAATCGATCCGACAGCAAGATTCTAAGAAAAGGAGAAAGACAAATGAAGAAAGAATATAGCTATGGTGCCGTCGTCTACAAAAAAGAAAAGGACGAAATCTATGTCTTGATCGAGCATATGGCTTTAGGCCATATCTCTCTTCCGAAGGGACATATCGAAGAAGGGGAGACACCCTATGAGTGTGCCCTAAGAGAAATCAAGGAAGAAACCAATCTGAATGTCGATCTCGACACAACATTTTCCTATACCATCACCTATTCTCCAAAGGAAGGTGTCAGCAAGGATGTCACTTTCTATCTTGCCACCGTCAAGAATGAAGAACTCATTCCACAGCTGAGCGAAGTTACCTCTCTGGAATGGATGGAAATCAAAAAGGCGATTAAGGCTGTCACCTTCCAGACAGATAAGGATACCTTATTATCAGCCTACAGCCATCTAATGGAATGAAAACAGAAAAGCAGATTCATGACAACATGTCGAAAATCAAGGGAAAGGACACCTCCATCGAACTTCTTTTGAGAAAGGCACTCTATCATGAAGGATATCGCTATCGAAAAAACGTCCGCTCCCTGCCGGGATGCCCGGATATCGTCCTGACAAAATACAAAATTGCCATTTTCTGTGATGGCGATTTTTTTCATGGCTATGATTTCGCAAAGATAAAACAGAATCTGAAGCGAAACAAGGAATATTGGGAGAAGAAAATATCCGACAATCAAAAACGAGACATGAGTGTCGACGAAAAACTCGTCAGCCTTCATTATCTCGTTTATCGTTTCTGGGAACATGAGATCCGAGAAGACCTATCCAAGGTTCTCCATGAGATCGAAATGGGTATCCTCTCTCAGGAAAGAAAATTAGAGTTCAAGGAATAAGGCAAACTTGAAGTCCGTATCCGCATAGATGGCATGAAGTCCGCCTTTTGCAAATGCGAAATTGTCTCCCGACTGCAAGAGGTAGTCCTTCCCTTCATAGGTCAAAGTCGCTTTTCCGTCCAAAACGAAGAGAAGAGCCTCTCCCGGTGCCTGATGCTGATCGAGCGCACAGCCTTCCGACATGGAAATCAAAGACAATTTGGATTTCTCGGAATGGAAAATATCCAAGTTGATGATTTTTCCTTTCTGGTAAGGAAGCATCTCCTTCAACTGAAAAAGATTTCCAGGTTTTATCAATTCTGTCATTCTTGTTTTCTCCTTTGTGAATTGGAATTCGACATAAAGAATACCATCATCCGTTTCCTTTTTTGCCATTTCATTTTCTTCAAGAAAAAGCACATCTCCTTGATGGACTTCCTTAGAAGAGATCACACCGCTTCCCAACAGGACATAGAGCAAAGTCGGATTCGGATAGCTCTCTTTGGAAATATCCGTCTTCTTCCCTAAGGAAAAGACTTTGACCTGCGGCATGATCGCCATCGAGATTGTCAGTTCATCGATGGGTGGATTCTCTTTAGAAAAAGAAAAAATTTCGCCTTTGATAATATTCATCGCAAAGATTATAACAAAACAAAAGAGAAATTGTGAACAAATATGTAAAAAAGGGCAAACGCCCTTTTTTAAGCTCAGAGAACTGCATCGAGGAATTGCTTGGTTCTTTCCTCTTTCGGATGCGAGAAAATTTCTTCCGGTGTCCCTTTTTCGGCGATTTTTCCACCATCGAAGAAGAGAATCGTATCGGAGACATCCTTGGCAAAATTCATCTCATGGGTGACAACTACCATCGTCATGCCAGAAGAGGCCAAGTTCTTCATGATGGAAAGAATCCCCTTGACCATCTCTGGATCAAGAGCGGAAGTCGGTTCATCAAAGAGAATGACATCCGGCTTCATGGCCAGAGTTCTGGCAATCGCCACTCGCTGTTTTTGTCCACCTGAGAGTTTGACTGGATATTCCATCGCCTTACTCTCCATTCCGACCTGGCTCAAAAGCTTCATCGCCTCTTCTTTGGCTTCCTTCTCATCGTGATTTTTCAAATCGACAAGTCCCATCGTCACATTTTCCAGGACTGTCTTGTTCTGAAAGAGATTGAACGTCTGAAAGACCATTCCAACGCGCATGCGCATCGCATTGAGTTCCTTCTGGGAAATCAAGACATCATAGATTTCTTTTTCTTTCTTGATTTTCTTCACACCAAAGATCTGTTTGCCTTCAAAGAATATCTTTCCGCTTGTCGGCTTCTCAAGAAGATTGAGGCATCTTAAGACCGTCGATTTTCCACCGCCGGAAGGTCCGATGATGGAATAGACTTTTCCTTTTTCGACATCAAAGGAGATATCATCCAGAACAAGAAGGTCGCCAAAGGATTTTCTCAGGCCTTCAACATGAAACAGGATATTATTTTGTGACATAGTTATTCAACCTCTTTTCGACAAAGCGAATCAAAAGAGTCAACAATGTCGTGATGACATAATAGATCAAAGCAGCCACAATCAAGGCCTCGAAGACACGATAGGTGCTCGCTTTGACCGCATCGGCGATATGCGTGATATCGGCAATGCCGATCAGGGAAACAATCGAGCTTTCCTTGACGAGAGTGACAAATTCATTGCCGATAGCCGGAATGATGTTTCGGAATGCCTGCGGAAAGACCACATGCCGCATGGAATAGAATTTCGAAAAGCCCAGAGAACGGCAGGCTTCCATCTGTCCTGAATCGACAGAGGAAATGCCCGAGCGGAAGATTTCTGCCACATAGGCCGAAGAATTCAGGGATAGAGCAATCAATCCAGCCGTGAAGGCACTGACGTTCCATCCCAAAAGAAGCGGAACCCCATAGAAGAAGAGATAGAGTTGGATCAAGGATGGCGTGCCACGGAAGATGGAAATGTAAAAAGCAGATAGGGATCTCAGCCATCTCTTGTCAGAAATTCGTCCAAGATTGATGATAAATCCGATCAGGGTTCCTAAAAGAACCGTGAGGATTGAAAAGCCCAGAGTGACTAAAGAGCCTCTTAAGAATCTTGGAAACTGATCAAGGACAGGCTTGAAATCCAAGGAATAGCCAAGGACAAACATAAACGATTTCTTCGAAGAAGGATTAGGAAGCAGACTTGGCTGCTTCGGCGGCATCGTTATACAAAAAAGAAAGCGTGCCGTCTTTCTTAGCATCCGCAATCACTTCATTGACCAACTTGATCAAGGAAGAGCCGGTTTCAAGCTTGCTTGCGATTCCATAGCTGGCCTGATCTTCGAAATCCACGGTGGTCAATTTCTTCAAGCCGGTGGTTCTTGTGATGATGGCATCGGCAACAGAGGATTCCACAACCAAGGCGTCAATCTGTTTGGCCTGAAGAGCCAGAGTGAGATCGGCAACCGAAGTCACCACCATATTGGACGAATTCCATCCTTTTTCCTGGATGTAGTCTGCCTGGACTGTGCCTTGCTGGGCACCGCATTTCTTGGTCTTCAAGACATCCATCGATTCGATAGTAGCGGAATCCTGGACAAGAACAGCGGTGGTCGTATCATAGTAGCCATCCGAGAAAAGAACCGATTTGCTTCTTTCATCGTCAATGGTCATCGCCGCAGCGACAAGGTCGATCTTATCCGTCTGAATCGCACCAATCAGGCTGTCAAAGGACATATCTTTCCATTTGACCGTGAGTTCGATGTTATAGTCTTTTTCGATTTTCTTCTCGACAAGTGAGACAACATCCACATCAAAACCGACGATGTTTCCGTTTGTGTCCGTATATTCGAATGGAACATAGGTGGCTTCCGTACCGACTGTCAGAATTTTTGTCGAAACGATTTTCGAAAGAACATCTTCCGACTTTTTGCAGCCCGTCATGGAGAGAAGAGAAAGAAGAGAAAAAACGACTTTGAACGACTTGGACAGTTTCATGATAATACCTCCTTGCTGGTGAATGAAACTTTCCTTTTAAGAGTTAAAAAAAGTCCTCAAACTCCTAAAAAGAAGTCTAAGGACGCATGACACGTGGTACCACCTTAGTTCATCATCTACTATCAACCGTCATAGATGACCTTCAGAACCTTTTCAGATTCCTAGCGATAACGGGCTTCCCGGCAATCATTACTTTTGATTTCCTGATTGCAGCTCCAAGGCTCGTTCCCAGTCCTTAATCACCGTCCTCCCATCAACGACGGCTCGCTTTGGATGTATCTACTGGTACTACTCCTCTTCGTAGCTTTGCTCGAAAGTATAATGACATTTCGTGGAAAAGTAAAGACTGAAAATGAAAAATATTTACGAAACCGAAGTGAAAGGGCATTCGAAAGAAAAGACGCCAAAAAGTGAAAAGGAAAGAAGAAAGTTCATCAAACTTTCCTATATTGTATGAAATCGTTATTTTTTCAGGCGTAATAAAAGGCTGCCATAAGGCAGCCTCGTGATTGTCGATAGAAGCGATTAGAACTTGTGGTTCTGGAAGGCCTTGAGGCCAAGGTATTCAGCCTCATCACCGAGTTCTTCTTCGATGCGGAGAAGCTGGTTGTATTTGGCCATACGATCGGTTCTGGAAGCAGAACCAGTCTTGATCTGACCAGCGTTGACGGCAACAGCCAAATCAGCGATGGTAGTATCTTCGGTTTCACCGGATCTGTGAGAGACCATGCAGGTATAGCCATTGGTCTGAGCAAGACGGATGGCATCCAAGGTTTCGGTCAAAGTACCGATCTGGTTGACCTTGATAAGAACAGAGTTGGCAACATCGTTGACAATTCCCTTCTTGACGAATTCAGGATTGGTGACGAAGAGATCATCGCCGACGAGCTGGATTTTCTTGCCAAGTCTCTTGGTAAGTTCTTTCCAGCCTTCCCAATCAGATTCTGCAAGACCATCTTCGATGGTGATGATGGAAGGATAATCGGAAACCAATTTCTCCATGTACTGGATCATTTCTTCGGTTGTCTTCTTTCCTTCGCCGGACTTCTTGAGGTTGTAGACACCATTGCCCTCATAGAATTCAGAGGAAGCAACGTCCATACCCAAGAAAATCTGTTCGCCGAGAGTATAGCCAGCAGCCTTGACAGCTTCAGCAATCAAAGCAAGAGGCTCTTCGTTTCCTTCTTTGCAGGAAGGAGCGAAACCACCTTCATCGCCGACACCGGTCTCATAGCCATGGGCTTTGACGACCTTCTGTAAGGCGTGGAAGCATTCGACACCAGCTCTCAATCCTTCATGGAAGGTCTTGAAGCCGGCAGGAATGATGAAGAATTCCTGGAAGTCGACTGTGGACTGTGCGTGGGCACCGCCATTGATGACGTTCATGCAAGGTGTTGGAAGAACCTTGGCATTGACACCACCGATATATTTATATAATGGCATGTCGAGGGATTCAGCAGCTGCTCTGGCAACAGCAAGGGAAACACCCAAGATAGCATTGGCACCCAAGTTCTTCTTGAATGGTGTGCCATCCAACTTGAGCATGGTTTCATCAACCAAGACCTGGTTGTAGGCATCCAAGCCGATGACAGCTGGAGCCAACTTGGTGTTGACATTTTCAACAGCCTTCAAGACGCCTTTGCCGCCGAAACGGGACTTGTCGCCATCTCTGAGTTCCAAAGCTTCGCTTTCACCAGTGGAAGCACCGGAGGGAACAATAGCTCTAGCCTTGGTTCCATCGTCCAAAAGGACTTCGACTTCAACAGTCGGGTTACCACGGGAATCAAGGACTTCACGACCATGTACATTGACAATATTAGCCATTTTAAAATCTCCTTTATTTATGACCGCTAGTATTATAGCCGAATTTTTTTCTTTGTAAAACATTTCCGAAAAGAAATGAGGTATTTATCATACATAGTATGATAGATAGAGGTCCAGCAGGATACGAAAACAGCTCGATTTCCTTACACAATCGGAGGAAGAGACAAAAGAATCTTTCGAAGATCGGAATAGAGGGGATGGATTTCACATGGCGTATATTTTTTCCATTCCTCCATCCTATCCTCGATCATGTCTTCTCTCAGTTGGGAGGCTGAAATCAGAATATCGCTCCGATCCACTCTATGGATAGTGAGATTCTTTTTTCTTACCGGAGAAAACCAATTCTCGATTTTCTCTTCTTTTCCGGAAACAAAGAGATCCGGTTCCTTCTTCTCAGATTCGAGGATGGTCTTAAAAAGATATTCACCCCATTGCGGAACATTCCCGACACCGATATCCGGAAGAGGAAGAATCTGGACATTCTTCGGATACACAAGGGATATCATCTTCTTTCTTTCCTCGAAAGAAAATGGGTTCTCCTTTGTTCGCATCTTGTCGCTCGAACCGACAAGGACAATAGTCTTCTTTGCGAATTTTATGGAATCATCGATCAAAGACTTATGTCCGTTATGAAAAATCTGGAATCTTCCAACCACGAATCCAAGGTCAAAAACTTTGTCTTCCATATCAAAAATGCTCTTTGTCCCTCTCAAGTCGGAAAGCAATCGATCTCTTCAGATAGGAAAGATATTCTTCATTGTCTGACATCGTCTTTCCAGGAGCATCTGAGACCTTGGCAACCGGTCTTCCGTTGACATACTGCAGCTTGATGACGATGTTCAGCGGTGGGATCTTCGTATCATTGGTGATGAAGGTTCCGATGCCGAAATTGACTCTCGCCTTGTCATTGAAATAGTCATAGAGTTTCTGCGCCTTGTCAAAATTCAGGGAATCCGAAAAGAGAAGCGTCTTTGTCTTCGGATCGACCTGGTATTTCTTATAGTGGGCAATCATCTTTTCTCCCCAGACATAGGGATCACCGGAATCATGGCGGACGCCATTGTAGTTGTTGACCATGGAACGATTGAAATCAAGAAGGAAAAGATCGGTCGTCAAGGTATCCGTCAGGGCCGTTCCATTGTCTCCCTGATATTCGCTATACCAGTCCTTGAGGGCACAATGATTCGTATAGGCAAGAGGAATCGAATCGATGCCCTGATACATCTGGACGAATTCATGGGCATAGGTTCCGATCGGCTTGAGATGATATTTATAGGCAAAATAGACATTGCTCGTTCCGATCATATTGGGGCATCTTTCCTTGAGCTGAGAGATGACGTAGTCCATCCATTCCCTGGAAAGCCTTCTTCTGGCACCGAATTCAGCAAAAGAGAACGTATAGACTCCATCCTGGAATTTCTTGATTTTCTCTTCCAATTTGATTTCCGCACTCTTTCTCAGTTCGTCATAGTCGTATTGGAAACGGAAATAGACTTCCGAGATGATTTCCAGAAGATAGATTTCGAACTGCATGCTGGAAAACATCGGTCCGCGGACAACGACCTTCAGGTCCCCTTTTTCATCCAAGGAGGTGGTGACATAGTCACGGATCGGATGATAGAGTCGGAGGAATTCCACATAGTCGTTCTTGATGAAACGGATGCTTCTAAGATAATCCAGTTCATCCTTACTGAAAGAAAGAGTGCAGAGATGATCAATCTGTTCATTGATTTCCTCGAGCATCTCTTTCGTGAAGACAATGTTCTCATTTCGACACTTGAAATGATATTCTCCCGTCAGGTCCGTATGCTGATGGAAGATGACTTGATCCATATTGAATTTGTACAGATCGGTATCCAATAAGGATTCGACAATCGGCTGTAACTTCATATATTTATACCTCAAACTTTTCCTAGGGGAGGTTATTCTACCATTTTTATTCACGGAGGTATAGCAATGAAAATCAAGAGAATTGTCATTGATTCTAAGAGATGAACAAAGATCAGATAGAAAATTTATTTGTTCTAATATCATTTGATATAATGGTATAGGCAAGGAATGATAGGTCATCATGAACAAACTCATTAAAAACATAAGACTGAGCGCAAAAATGAATCAGGAGCAGTTCGCCAAGGCTCTCGGAACGACTCCACTATCGATCAATCGCTGGGAAAACGGAAAAACGACACCGAACAAAATGGCACAGAAGCAATTGTTCCAATTCTGCAAGGAATATAGAATAGACCTTGCCGATTCGATTGCAGAGCAGTTTATCCCAGAGAAGGACGATGAGAGTCTGATTGTTTTCCATGGATCAAAAAAAGGAATCACAGGAAACATCGCACCGATCAGCCGTTCCGCCTGTGACTTTGGCAAAGGATTCTACCTAGGAACGAATCCAAGTCAGCCTTTGACTCTCATCTGTGACGAAGAAAAACCGATTCTCTATACGGCAAAATTCGATTTATCTGACCTTCGAGTCCTGAAAATTGATTTCGGTATCGAATGGGCTATGCTGATTGCCTATTATCGCGGATATATGGAAGAGGCAAAAGGATGTGAAATCTATCGAAAATACGAAACTCTTGCAGATGGATATGATGTGATTGAAGGCTATATCGCGGATGATCGGATGTACAAGGTCATGAAGAGTTTCTTCGAAAAGAACATTACCGATTCCGCATTGATTCATAGCCTTTCCGCATTGGATCTTGGGCGACAATACGTCTGCAAGACGGAGAAAGCCTGCAATCAGATCCGAATCATTGACAAAAAAGAATTGATGCCCCTTGAATTGGAAATCCTTCGAGAAAAAAGCATTGCAAAAAGACAGGAGGGAATCAATCTCACAGAAGAAATATTGATAAAATATCGTCGAGAAGGAAAATACTTCGATGAGATTCTAAGAGGTGACGACTATGAATAAAACCTTACAATCCGCTCTATCGGATATGCAGGGACAGCTCTTTGAGATGTCGATTGAAAAAGGATTGGATAGTGAATCCTTTCTAAAAGCATTTATGCTTTCAGACATCGCAAAAGACCTCGATTCCGAATTCAACCATATGCAATGGGCTGGCAAAGAATATATCATGGAACGTATCCTTGATGAACTGAAAGCCGAAATGAAAATAGGTGGCGAAGTCTATGATCAGGAAATAATGTATTGGACAGGATATGTCTATCGAAGATGGCATTTCTATACAGGGGAATCAAGCAAGGAAATCTATAAGCAAGCCCCAGCAAAAACAATGCGAGCAACCTATTATGCCTATCATACCATGAGTGTCGAAATGGCTATCGATCGACTCAAGGAATCCTATCAGGAAAAACATTCAAAATGAAAGGATGACAAAGTATGACAGAAAAAAGTGCCAAAAAGATCATCAACGAGAAATTGCGACAGAAAAACATGTATAGCAAGAAGTTTGCCACTGAGCTTTATTCCTCCTACGTAGACGAAGTAGACTCACTTCTCGACAGTGGACTGAAACAGGAAGAGGCCGAAAAGCAGGCTTTCAACTCCTTAGAAAACGCCTTAGACAGTCTTCCAGATGTCAAAGAAAATAAGCATTTATTTTCCATATTGGTTTCCGTCTTCTTTTTCGTTCTCGCTCTAATGGAACTTGTCATATCAGGCACAAACACCTCAATCATCAAACCAATGGAAATCTACGTGAACATCGAATGTTGTCTTTCTATATGTGCCCTCATCTATCTTTTATGCACAAGAAAAAAGAGAACGGTGGAAGATTACATAATTGTCTTATCTATCCTCATCTCATTGGTCATTTCTGTCATTGAGACAATGGTTGCTGGCTTGAGCAGCAGTTCTCCTGACAGAAAACACACTTTCACCTATACTTATCCCTGCTTGCTCACTGATACGCTGAATGTTCTCGACAGAGCAACTAGCGTAATGACGCCTGTCAGCCAATCCGTCTATTTTTATCCACAATCCATCGTTTCGTTGATTTGTGTTTTGGTATCTTCAATATTCTTCACGGCATCAAAATTAAAAGACAAGAAAGCAATGAAACAAAAAGATTTCATGAATGACAATCAGTGATAATCAAACAAAAAATTCTACTCATTGCCTTCATACCAGTCAAAAAACAACTCCATTACGAAAGCAGGAAACGAAGATCTTCCGTGTTGATGTTCATGATGGCGCTATCGCCTTCCTGAATGACACTGGAAAGATTTTTTTTCTTTTGTTGAAGCTGGATGACTCTTTCCTCGATGGTATCCTTGCTGATCAGTTTGAACACCGTCACATTTCTCTTCTGGCCGATACGATGGGCTCTGTCTGTCGCCTGATCCTCCGCTGCCAGATTCCACCATGGATCAAGATGGATGACAATATCCGCTCCGACAAGATTCAGTCCGGTTCCACCGGCTTTTAAGGAAACAAGCATGACAGAAATATCATCCTTCGTATTGAAGGCCTCACCCTGGATGAGTCTCTCCTTAGCGGAGGTCTCTCCCGTGATGAGATAGCTTTCGATCTGATTTTCCTTTAGGATTTCCTTCATATGTTCAAGCGTCTTGGCAAAAAAGGAGAAAATCAGGACTTTATGTCCATTGAGGATGGCCGACTTTGTCATTTCAAGACAGGAAAGAAGTTTTTCACCGACAGAAGGGAAGTCGGTTAAGAACATGTTCGGATCGACACAGATTTCCCTGAGTTTGGTAATCTGGGCTAGAATCGAAATCTTGTTTGTGTTCGTATCAAGGCTTTCTCTCGCCTTTTGGATATAGGCGTCATAGAGTTCTCTTTGTTTCTCATTGAGGTTGATCGTGAGGACCTGTTCTTCCTTCTTGGGAAGATCCTTCAGGACATCCTCCTTCTTTCTTTTCAGCACGAAAGGAGCAATCTTGTTCATCAGGTCCTGTTTCTGATAGGGATCATCGATGGAAAGTTTTCCATAGATTTCCTTGAAGGAAGAATACCCCATGAGATAACCTGGCATGAGGAAATCAAAAATCGACCAAAGATCGGCCAAGGAATTCATGATTGGCGTACCGGTGAGGACAAACTTGTGTTCGGCATAGATCTCCTTGACTGCCTTCGTCTTCTTGGCATAGACATTCGAAATATTCTGTCCTTCATCCAAAATGAGATAGGAAAAAGCATATTTCTCAAATTCGTCGAGGTCGTTTCGCAAAGAATCATAGGAAACGATGAAGACTTCCTTCCTATTCGGATCAATTTCAGAAAGAAGCGTTTCCCTCGTCGTCTTATTGCCGTCAAAGACATAGACCTTCTGTGACTTATCCCATCGAGCGAATTCATTTTCCCAATTGTAGATCAAGGCCTTCGGCGTGACAATCAGGATTGGTTTTTCTTTCTTGCAAAGGGAAAGAAGAGCAATGATCTGCAATGTCTTTCCTAAACCCATGTCATCAGCCAAGATGCCACTGAGATTGTGCTTGGAAAGAGTATAAAGCCATTTGATGCCGTCTTCCTGGTAGGGTCTGATATTTTCCTTCAGGAAAGAAGAAAGGGGAATCTCCTGGTTCTTGAAATTCTTAATTTCATCAAAAAGGTCTTTCACCTCCTTCGAATAAAGAAGACTTACTTCATCACTCTGATAGGTCGAAAGCTTCAGTGCTTCATAAAGAGGCAATCGTTCCTTTGTCAGAGACGTCAAAGAGAATTCGTCGGCAATCTTCTTGAAGGAAAGAGAATCCTTTTCCTCAAAGGAGATGAAGGAATCCTTCATGCGGACATATTTCTTCTTTTCACGATAAGCAGAAAGAATCTTTTCCATCTCATCCTTGGAGAAACGGTCCGAGCCGAAATCCATATCGAGCCAGTCGATATTGTTCTTCAGCTGAATGCGGATATTTCCAACCCCGTTCACTTTCCGATGGACGAGATTTTCACTGAGGTACAAGGAGCAAGTTTTCTTCAGAGGATAAAGGTCTTCCTTCAGAAAGGAAAGAATCCTTTCCTGGGATTCGAGCTTCCCATTTTCAGGCAACTCGAAAAAGGAAAGGGCCGAAAGGAAATTTTCCACTTTCTTTTCTCCGATAGGAAGAGTCTTGAATTCCTCGAGGCTCACCTTGTTTCCATCCGAATAGAACTCCGTCGAGAAGGAAAGTACATCCTCTTCGAGATAGGTGATGAAATATTTGATTTCACATTGACGGATTTTGTGTTTTTTCTGATATTCTTCTTTTCCATTCACCTCTTCAAGGCAAGGGAGAATATCTTCAGAAATTTCCTTGACGAAAAGAGAATACGGAAAATCGGAATGATTCTGAATGAAGGAAGAGAGAATCGCTTCTCTTTCATTCCTAAAGAATACAAGATGGATTCTTCTTTCATTCTCCCGAATCAGGATGGCTTGCGATTTTTCAGATAGAAGAAGACCTTTCAGTTGCGGAACAAGACTCAGATTTCCTTCTTCATCCACCTGGACTGTGACCTTTTCTTCTTCTTTTTCGATAAGATAGAGTTTCTCATCCAAATGGACTTCTCTTCCTTTCATCAGGAAGAGAAAGGCAACCACTTCCTTTTTACTCATAGGAAGTGCCACATCCTCTTTTTCCTCATGGAAAAGAAGACATCCCTGAAGGAAAGCGATGATTTCCTTATCTTCATCCCTTATATTTTCCATCGATAGGGAAAGAACATCCTTGTAGAAAGCAATCCTCCCCTTGGTTTTCAGGCTCTGAAGAAATTGCGGGGTGCTTTTTGCAAAATATTGTCGGTTATGGATTCCGACCTTGATGCGTAGAGAGTATTCATCCTCGTTCTTTCCAAGGAAATAGGAAAGATCGATTTTCTCAGGGGTCTTGATGATCGTATCTTCCTCAGTCTGAATCAATTGCTCGGACAGTTTTTTGACCAAAGGCAGATACTTGTTTCTCAAAAGGACATATTCACTCGAAAGACTTGCCAGGGAGGCTATGTCATCATAATAGAGCGCGTACTTCTTCTTTATTTCCTCATCGGTCATCTTCTTTTCTTTTTCATGAATGTAGCAGGCTAGGCAAGAAGAATAAATATCTTCTTTTCCCATGACATTCTTGATTTTCCGATCATTGGAAACTTTCAATGAATGGTAGATTCCTTTTTTTGCATCGATGGCTTCATAAAGAAGACAAGAGGAGGCTTTGTCAAAAGAAAAGACAATCAAAAAATCATCCAGGCTCTCATAGAAAGTCTTGGCAGATGGATTCTCATCGATTTTCTTTTTATAGAGTGCGATTTCCTCTTCTGCGATATCAATCAGAAACATGATTCTCTCCTTGATAGATCACAAGACTCGATTCCTTCATCAGATTTTCCTTTATCAGCATAAGAAGATAATCCTTTCTTTTCTCTTCACTCTTAAAGGAATATTCCTTTAAGGAAGGAGAAAAAAGAAGTTCTTTTTTCATCTCCGGATAGCAGAATATGCATAGATCGATATCCTTGGAATCCATTGTTTCTCTCTGGCATCTTTTTTCCAATGCCGAAAGAAGATAGTCGGCATATTCATTTTTGTATTTTTCCTTGATGAGAGAGGAAAGAGAGGCAAATTCATCCAAGGCGAGATATTTGAGAATGTCTTTCTTGCTTTCCCCGCCCTGAATCAATAAATAAGGCTTCTCAAGGTGATTCGCTTCCACGACGCGCAGGAGATAATTTTCCTGTTCCTCTTTTTCTTCATCGAAAAGAAGGGAATAGTACTGATAGAACGTAGAGAAGTTCACACTGTTGGCAAAAAGGAAGTTGTGATAGGCGAATTTCAGCAGGGAGAAAAGTTTTTCTTTCTTGGCAAAGGAAATGATCTTCTCATAGCATTCCTTGCTGATGAGAATATTCTTGTTCTTCAGAAAGGCGATGAGAATCGCTTCCTTCTTTCTTTTGAGAAGAGCATAGATGACCATATCAAAAAGAGTGTATTGGTCCAGGCTATTCTCCGCGATATAAAGAAAAGTCGAGTCGGATAGATAATCCGCGATCTGCTCGATTCTTGAAGCAAAGATTTCCCGTAAAAGAGGATTTTCAGCAGAATTGTATTCTTCTATGAATTCCTCATTGACACCCGAGGTGAAATGCTCATCCTTGATGGCCTTGACCAGGAAAGAAGCGGCTTCCGGTCTTTTCCGCATCAAAAGCCAGAAACTACCGAAAAGCCTCGAAAATTGCTTCTCTTCCATCTTGATCGGACGAGTGAAAGATAAAAAGCGGTCTCCGAGTTTTTTTCTCTCCGCAATCGGATAGGCCCGATAGGCATCACGGAAGAGATTGGCAATCGTCCGTACCTTCTCCATGCCAAGCCAGGAGAGATAATTCTCCAAGTAGATTTTTTGGGCCATTGAAAAGAATTCATCCGGAGAATCATACATCTTGACGATAAGAGAAGTCATCTTTTCAGAGTACTTGTAGGAGGTTATTTTTTCAGAGTCCATGTTTCTTTTTCGCCGAATGCATCGGACATTTCATTATAAGTCAATTTTTTGGAAAAAAGCTACGAAATATTACTTTTCCAAACTGGCCTTGAGTTCGAGGATTTCATCGCGGAGCTTGGCTGCGGATTCGAAATCAAGATTCTTCGCCGCCTTGTTCATCTCGGAAGTCAGATTTTTGATCAGAAGCTGTGTCTGCTTTATGGTCATCTTGCTGTTCTTGTTCTTCTCATGCTTAGCTCCATTTTCATCATCGATCATATGAAGAGGTGCCTGAATCGGCTTGAGAATCGTTTGAGGCGTGATGTTATGCTCCGCATTGTATTTTTCCTGGAGAGTTCTTCTTCTCTTAGTTTCCTTGATGGTCGTATTCATGGCGTCGCTGATTTCATCACAATACATGATGACTTTTCCAGAAGCATTTCTTGCCGCACGTCCGGCAATCTGGGTCAGGGAACGGGCCGAACGCAAAAAGCCCTGTCGATCCGCATCGAGTATGGCAATCAAGGAGACCTCAGGAATATCCAATCCCTCACGAAGAAGATTGATGCCGACAAGGACATCATAGATGCCTTTTCTCAGCTTATAGATGATTTCGCTTCTCTGCAGGGTGAGAATCTCATGCTGGAGATAGGCCACCTTCAGATCTTTGCTCTTGAAGAAATCCGTCAGATTCTCGGCATCCTTCACCGTGAGGGTGACCACCATGACTCTCTCATTCTTTTTGATTCTCTCCTGAATCTCGTTGAGAATATCATAGACCGGGTTGTTCGTATTGAACCGCACTTCGATGACAGGATCCAGAAGTCCGGTCGGACGGATGATCTGCTCGACACATGCCTGATTCACCTTTTCGAGTTCATAGTCCCCTGGTGTCGCCGAAGTACAGATGACATTGTTGATTTTCTTTTCGAATTCCTCGAATTGCAGAGGCCTGTTATCCAGTGCGCTGGGAAGTCGAAAGCCATATTCCACCAGTGTCTTCTTTCTTGCCCGGTCTCCATTGAACATGCCACCGATCTGCGGAATGGTCACATGGGATTCATCGATAAAAAGAAGAAAGTCCTTCGGAAAATAGTCAAAAAGGGTATAGGGTGTCTCTCCCTCGTTTCTTCCATCGAAATGGCGTGAATAGTTCTCGATGCCCGAGCAGATTCCAAATTCGCTTAATGAATCCAGGTCATGCTCGGTTCTCTGCTTGAGACGTTCGGATTCCAGAAGCATTCCCTTCTCATCGAAGAATTTCAGCCGTTCAATCAATTCAGCGCGGATCGTCTTGCAGGCTCTCTGGATTCTTTCATTTCCCGAGGCGTGTTCATGAGCTGGGAAGAACGGGAAATAGTCGATCGTATGGAGAAGTTCCCCCGTCGTCGGACGAAGCTGATCAATCTCGCTGATTTCGTCAAAATCAGAATAGACACGGATGAAGAAATCATCCCCATTCGGAGGATAGATATCCATCACATCGCCTTTGATGGAAAAGCATCCCGGCTTAAGATCCATGTCGTTTCTTTTATACTGGGCCTGGATGAGCTTGTTGGCAATATCATGTGGAGAAAAAGGTTCTCCGACATGAAGGGTGAAAGCCAGATCTCGGTATTCATCCGGATCGCTTAGGCCATAGATGGCGGCGACCGAACAGACGACAATCGTATCTTTTCTTTCCAAAAGGGAATTGACGGCACTTGCTCTCATCATTTCGATTTCGTCATTCATGACGACTTCCTTATCGATGTAGGTATCCGTTTTTGGAATATAGGCTTCCGGCTGATAGAAATCGAAGTTCGAGATGAAATATTCGACTCGGTTGTGTGGAAACAATTCCTTGAATTCACCATAAAGCTGAGCCGCCAATGTCTTATTGTGCACCAAGACCATGGTCGTTCTCTGTGCCTGGGCGATGATATTGGCCATGGTGAAGGTCTTTCCGGTTCCGGTTGCCCCTTTCAGGACCTGCCATCGCTTATTCTCCTTCAGTCCTCTGACCAGCTGTTCGATGGCCTGTGGCTGATCGCCTGTCGGCTTGTAGGGTGAAGCGATTTCGAATGGATGTTCTTTGTCCGTCATGTTTTCTTCCTCATTTGATGGTCTTTATGACATCATCTTCATATTCGAGATATTTGTCGTAGGCTTCCTTGTTGAGAATGTCATTGAGCGATTTGAGCATTCCACCTTTTTCATTGAATCCGACAAGAAGGGATGCATCCTCATATTTCACAGCCATATTTTTGGCATAGTCTTGAATAGCCGAGGTGAAATGATAGTCTTTGGAATATTCACTCGGATACGCATCCGGATAGATGGCATTGAGAACCTTCAGAAAATGATTCTGCCCATATTCGGAAATGCCGATGGAGGAATAGTCCATCGAGGAACCCAGGAAAGAATAGTCAAAGGCATATGGATTTGTCGGCGTAATTCCCTTCTTATGGATGCAGATTGTATCCTCTCCATTCGGCCCATAGACATACGCATAGGTATAGCGGAGAACCGAACCATCCGAGAACGTCTTGAAGCTCTGGGCGATTCCTTTTCCATAGGACTTGAGTCCATAGGATTGGCAATTGGTCAACGAAAGCATGGCAAGAGCGAAAATTTCACTCGCACTGGCCGTATTTCCATCCATCACGATCTTATAGTTTTCAATCTGGAATTCCGGATCTTTTTTCTGCGTCATCTGCTCGATGATTTCATCATTCTTATTTTTCAGCTGGTAGATGAGCGTATTTTTTTTGACAAAGAGCTTGGCCATCTCCGCAGCCTGGGAAACATAGCCTCCGCCATTGCCTCTCAAGTCCAGGACAAGGTTCTTAATCTTTGTGCTGCTGCTCTTCAAGATGCCTTCAAGTGCCAAGGCTGGCTTTCCTAGGAAGGTATTGATTTTGATTGTCATCGTATAGTCGTTTTCGACATTCGGAGTCGAGACAAGGGTCACATAATCCTCTTCATAGTCTCCCCTTGTCATATCGATAGAGATTTCCGTATAGGAAGAATCCTTGTTCTTTCTTTTTCCTGTGAAAAGAAAATGGGTTGTCGTGTCTTCGACCGAAGAAAGCTTCTTATTGATTTCATCCAGAGTATGCTCCTTGAAGGAAAAAGTCTCCTCATCTCCGATTCTCACCGAATAGAGGATATCTCCAGCACGGAGATTGGCCTTATAGGCTGTCGAATTGGTGTAGACTTCACGGACATAGATGCCCCCATCATAGTAGTGGCTTGTGAAGCCAAATCCTTTTCCATCCGTGGCAAGTCCCTGTCCTGCATAGGTCGATGTATAGAATGTATAGGGATCATTCAGACTGTTCGAAGCGGAAAGAACGACACCCTGAGCTGCCAGTTGATCAAGATATTCCGCCTCATTTCCAAAAAGCCATTCCTCTTTCAGAAGCCGATATTCATCGACAATCTTCTGCTCATCATCTGGAAGCTTTGTGCTAAAGCGCCCGATGGCAAAGCCGGCGCCAACGCCAACAGAGAGAAACAGAACAGAGGAAAGGATTGCAATCCATCGATTTTTTCTTTTTTCCATACAACACCTCCAACGCAGTCAAACGAATTTATTATACCCATATTCCCTTTCTTTTCCTATAAAGAAATCTTTCTTGAAAAAGAAAAGAAATTCTCAAAATATGAAAGAATCTTTCCACTCTATGCCAATCTTATAAAACATTCAAAAAAGGAGAAAGAATATAGATGAAACCTCTTTCTTGAAAATATTGTTAAGCAAGCCCCCTCACTATGATAAACTAGCAGTGTCGTTTCACAATCATCGATTCTTATATAATAGCTTTAATAAGGTAAGCAAGTTTCTACCTCCGGACCGTAAATCTGGAGACTATGAGATCAAAAGAAAATATCTTTTTTCTTTTGGTTATCATCTTAAAAAGGTGGTACATCCATGACAGAACAACAATTTAAGCCGTCCATCAATTTGTCGAACCCCCTTTTTTCGAGCAGGCATTTTCCAGGCAGAGATTGAACTCTGCCTTTTTTCGTGTTCACAAAAAATAGGAGGAACGTATGATTCAGGTAGGCATCATTATGGGAAGCAAAAGCGATTATGAGGTGATGAAGAAGGCCTGTGAGGTCTTCGACGAATTTCAGGTGGAATACGAAAAGAAGATCGTCTCCGCCCACAGAACTCCGGAATTACTCTATCAGTATGCCAAAACAGCCAAGGAAAGAGGCATCAAGGTCATCATCGCCGGAGCCGGAGGAGCCGCCCATCTTCCAGGCATGGTCAGTGCCATCACCACTCTTCCTGTCATCGGCGTCCCGGTCAAGTCGAGCAATCTGAGCGGATTGGATTCTCTTTTATCCATCGTCCAGATGCCTGGCGGGGTTCCAGTCGGCACGATGGCAATCAACGGAAGCAAGAATGCTGCACTCTACGCTTTATCGATTCTTTCCTTGCAGGATGATGTGATTGCCAAGAAGCTCGAGGATTTCCGAAAGAAGCAAACGGAGGAAGTCTTGCAAAGTGAACTATGATATCGGCATCATCGGCGGCGGACAATTAGGCATGATGATGGTCGAAGAACTAAGGAAGCTGAATTCTTCTTCCATTGTCCTCGATCCGAATAAGGACTGCTCGTGCAGTTTCGTCAGCGACAAAATTATCGAAGGAAGATATGATGATATCGAAAAACTCGAAGAACTCGGAAGACAATCCCATGTCCTCTCCTATGAATTCGAGAACGTTCCCGGTGAGGCACTCAAAAAACTGCATGGCCAATTCTCCATCCCACAAGGAATCAATCCTCTCTTGGATTCACAAGATCGCCTGATCGAAAAAAACAATGCGACAAAGCATGGTTTGCGCTGTGTTCCCTATATGGACTGCAAAGATACCAATGACCTTCTGAAGGCCATCAACACGCTCAAGTTCCCTCTCATCTATAAGACAAGAAGGGAAGGCTATGACGGACATGGCCAGGTCATCCTGAAATCCGAAAATGATCTAGAGAAACTTCAGCCCTACTTAGGAAAAGTCGATGGCATCATCGAAAAGAAGATCGACTTCGACTATGAATCCTCTCTGATTCTCATCCGGGACAAAGAGAAAATCATCCACTTCCCGATGGGAAGAAATATCCATAAGGATGGCATACTCGATTTGACGATCACCCCTTATGAGCCTCTCAAAGAGACTGAACAGGAAATCATCAAAAAAAGCGAAGAATTCATGATTTCAGCCGGCTATTATGGAATACTGACCATCGAATTCTTCATCAAGGGAAAAGATTTCTTCTTCAATGAAATGGCACCCCGTCCCCATAATTCCGGACACTACACCATCGAAGGATGCACCACCAACCAATTCCTCGAGTTGGATAAATTCCTTTTAGGGATTCCCCTTGAGGAACCGAGGCTCAAATCACCCACCATCATGAAGAACATTCTCGGAAGAGACATGAAGAATCTTGAGAAATATCTTCAGATTCCATCCCGCCATCTCCACATGTATCACAAGAAGGAAGAAAGACCTTTAAGAAAACTTGGACACATCACCTATGAGAATCTGACTTATGACGAATATCTTGACTGGAAAAACAGACTGAACATTGAGGATTAAACAAATGAAAAAAAGAATCTTTGTCGAAAAGAAAGCCGCCTTCCAAGTCGAAGCCGATTCCTTATCAGAAGATCTGAAAAGAAATTTCGATCTGAAAGACAATTCGATCCGTCTGATCAACGTCTATGATGTTTTCAATATCCAGGAAGACCTGTTGGAGAAATCCCTCTACACTGTCTTCGGAGAAAAAGTCACCGACAATGTCTTCTTTGACTTGGACACGAAGGATAAATCCTATCTTGCCGTTGAATATCTTCCAGGGCAGTATGACCAGAGAGCCAGCCAGGCCGAAGCCTGTCTGCGCCTGATCGATACTGGATGCAAAGCGAGAGTGAAAAGCGGCCATGTCATCCTTTTTGAGAAACCGATTGAGGAAGAACTTCTCAAGAAGATCGAAGCCTATCATGTCAATCCGGTCGAATCGAGAATCAAGGACCTTTCCATCCTCAAGGAATTCACAAAGGCCGAGGCAAAGCCAGTCAATCTCATCGATGATTTCCGCAATTTGGAAGACCTCGATGGCTTTATCGCAAAATATGGCCTCGCCATGAATAAGGATGATCTAGCCTGTGTCATCGACTACTTCCGAAACGAAGGAAGAGATCCCTATGAGACAGAAATCCGCATCCTGGATACCTATTGGTCCGATCATTGCCGCCATACAACCTTCACAACCCAGCTTGACAATATCACCATCAAGGATGGCTATCTCTCCAAGGAGATGAGTGCAGCCTATGATCTTTATCTCGATATGAGAAAAGACCTCCAGAGGGAAGAGAAGAAAATCTGCCTCATGGATATGGCCACCATCGCCGCCAAATATCTTCAGAAGCATGGCTATCTCGATGATTTGGAAGTCAGCGAAGAAAACAATGCCTGCTCCATCTATGTGAACGTCAAAGAAAACAAGAAAGAAGAGAAATGGCTGCTTCAGTTCAAGAACGAAACCCATAACCATCCAACGGAAATCGAACCCTTTGGCGGTGCGTCCACCTGTCTTGGGGGTGCTATCCGCGATCCGCTTTCTGGAAGAAGCTATGTCTATCAGGCCATGCGTGTCACTGGCAGTGGCGATATCTATCAGCCCTACAAGGATACCTTGGAAGGGAAACTTCCCCAGAGAGTCATCTCCATCAAGGCAGCCCAGGGCTATTCGAGCTATGGAAACCAGATTGGACTTGCCACGACCCACGTCAAGGAAATCTATCATGATGGCTATGTTGCCAAAAGATTGGAAGTCGGTGCCGTTGTCGGTGCCGTCCGTGCCAAGGATGTGAGAAGAGAAGCCCCGGTTCCAGGGGATGTCATCTTGATGCTGGGCGGAAAGACCGGAAGAGATGGAATCGGCGGTGCCACCGGAAGCAGCAAGAAGCACAACATCCATTCCATCGAAACCTGTTCGAGCGAAGTCCAGAAAGGAAATGCCCCAGAGGAAAGAAAAATCGAGCACCTCTTCCGCAGAGAAGAAGTCACGAAGCTCATCAAGAAGTCCAATGACTTCGGTGCCGGAGGCGTCTCCGTCGCTATCGGCGAATTAGCTCCCGGCTTAGCTGTCTATCTTGACAAAGTCCCTGTGAAATACAGCGGACTCAATGCCACGGAATTGGCGATTTCCGAATCACAGGAAAGAATGGCCGTTGTCATTTCTCCCGATGATGAAAGAAAATTCATCCGCTATTGCAAAGAGGAGAATATCGAAGTCACCCATGTGGCCGACGTCATCGAGGAACCGCGCCTTGTCATGTACTTCAAGGGAATCAAATATGTCGATCTCAAGAGAAGCTTCATTGATTCTGCCGGGGCGAAGCATCACACAGACTGCACCGTCCTGCCCTTGGAAGAAAAAGATATCTTCCATCGCGAGTGCAAGGATCTAAAGAAAGATACCCTTGCCCTTCTTGCCGATAAGAACGTCGCTTCCCAGAAAGGCTTGGTCGAGATGTTCGATTCCACCATCGGACGCTCCACCGTCTTGATGCCCTATGGCGGAAAATACCAGCTCAGTGAGACACAGGTCTCCTGCCAGAAGCTTCCTGTCGGAGATAAGAAGACCACAACCTGCTCCATGATGAGCTTTGGCTATGATCCGTTCATCAGTGAGATTTCTCCATTCTTAGGTGCTCAATACGCCGTGATCGACTCCATCAGCAAAGTGGTCGCCGCTGGCGGAAAATACGAAACGATGCGTTTCTCCTATCAGGAATATTTCGAAAAGATGACTTGTCCCGAGACATTCGGAAAGCCATTCTCCGCTCTTCTTGGTGCCATCAAGATCCAGAATGATTTCCATCTTCCAAGCATCGGCGGAAAAGATTCCATGTCCGGAAGCTTCGACAATATCCATGTTCCACCCATGCTGATGGCCTTTGGCATCACACTAGCCGACACCAGCGAAGTCATCTCGACAGATTTCAAGAAAGCCGGTCATCATCTCTATCTCATCAAGCACGATCCGCTTGCGTCCCAGATGCCGAATATCGACCAGCTGAAGAAGAACTTCGACTTCATCCATGAAAAGATCCTCGATAAGACAATCGTTTCTGCCTTCGCTTTGGGCTTTGGTGGATTGATGGAAGCCTTGGTGAAATGCTCTCTTGGATCCAGGATTGGATTCGAGGTGAACTATCCAAGCGAAAAAGCCTTGGATAAATCCATCGGAAGCATCCTTGTCGAGACAACAGAGAAACTCGATTTCGAGAATGCCATCTATCTTGGCGAGACAAAGAAAAATCAGTATCACATCAACGATGTCCGCTTCCGCTATCAGGAACTCTATGATGCCAACTTCCTTGGCTATAGCAAGGTCTATCCGATTTCGACAGACAAGACGAATGTAGACTATACAAAGAGTGTCGAAAAGGAAGTTCCTTCCTATCCATACGAAAAGAAGGAACATCCGCTAGTCTATATTCCTGTCTTCCCGGGAACCAACTGCGACTATGATTCCAAGAAAGCCTTCGTGAAGGCTGGAGCCAAAGTCAAGACGACCGTCTTCCGCAATCAGAACAGCGTCGACGTGAATAAATCCATCCAGGAAATGAAGAAATGGATCGATGAATGTGACATTCTGATGCTCGCCGGCGGTTTCTCAGCCGCGGATGAACCAGACGGTTCTGGAAAATTCATCGCCAACATCCTCAACAACGAAACCATCCGCCATGCAATCGAAGAACTTCTGAAGAGAAAAGGTCTGATTCTTGGCATCTGCAACGGATTCCAGGCCCTCATCAAATGCGGTCTTCTCCCATACGGAAAATTCAATTGCCTGAACGAAGAATCGCCGACCCTCTTCAGAAATGACATCAACCGCCATATTTCCCATATTGCCTCCACAAAGGTCATCAATACGAATTCCCCATGGCTGAGCGGATTTAGGAAAGACGAAGTCTATCAGGTTGCCATCTCCCATGGCGAGGGAAAATTCACCTGCGATGAGAAAATGGCCATGTCTCTCTTCGACAAAGGCATGGTTGCCTTCCAGTATTGTGACCCTTCTGGCAAAATCGCCACGGATTCCACCTATAATCCGAATGGATCGAGCTATGCGATCGAGGGCATCACTTCCGAAGATGGACTCATCCTCGGAAAGATGGGACATAGCGAAAGATACGAAGAAGACAACTTCAAGAACATCTACGGAAACAAAGACGAGAATATTTTCAGAAACGCTGTGAACTATTTCAGAAAAAAATAAAAAAAGGAGATCAATGATCATGAAACAGTTAGACATGTTGTATGAAGGAAAAGCCAAGCAGGTTTTCGCCACAGATGATAAGGATCTCATCGTCATTCACTACAAGGATGATGCCACCGCCTTCAATGGCATCAAGAAGGCCCAGATTTCCAAGAAGGGCATTCTGAACAACTCGATTACCACCATCCTCTTTGATGAACTTATCAAGGAAGGTGTTCCTACCCACTTCGTCAAGAAGCTCAATGACCGTGACCAGCTCTGCAAGAAGGTCAAGATTTTCCCACTGGAAGTCATCGTGAGAAACATCATCGCCGGTTCGATGGCCAAAAGACTCGACATTCCCGAAGGAACCAAGATCAACAACACCGTCTATGAACTCTGCTACAAAAATGACAAGCTCGGCGATCCGCTCATCAACGAACATCACGCCGTCGCCTTGGGCGTTGCCAGCTATGAGGAACTCAAGACGATCTATGACCTCACAATGAAAATCAACGAGATCCTCAAGAAGATTTTCGCTTCCATCAATATCACCTTGGTCGATTTCAAGATTGAATTCGGAAAGACCAGCGATGGAGAAATCGTCTTGGCGGATGAAATCTCTCCGGATACCTGCCGCTTCTGGGATGCGACCACCAATGATAAGTTGGACAAGGACCGCTTCCGCAGAGATTTAGGCAAAGTCATCGAAGCCTACGAAGAAATCCTCTCCCGCCTTCAGAATCGAAAATAAGGCTATGGATAGCATTTCAGTTGTCAAAGGATTGCATGAGGAATGCGGTGTCTTCGGCGTTTTCCAGGTGGAGAACGCCAGCCAGAACATCTATTTCGGATTGCATTCCCTGCAGCATCGAGGCCAGGAAGGATGCGGAATTGTCTCTGTGGATGAAAACGGCCATCTTTCGAGAATCAAAGGCGAAGGATTGGTCAGCGAAGTCTTCACCACGGAAAAGCTTCTTTCCTTAAAAGGCAATACCGGCATCGGGCATGTCCGCTATGCCACCACCGGCGGAGGCGGCATCGAGAATGTCCAGCCATTCCTCTTCCGTCATCACGGCGGCGATTTTGCCTTAGCCCACAACGGAAACCTTGTCAATTCGAAGGAACTAAGAAGTTATCTCGAAGACCAGGGTTCCATCTTCCAATCCACATCAGATTCGGAAATTCTCGCTCATCTCATCAAGAAGGACAATCCGGAAACAAAAAGAATCGATGTCATCATCAACGCTCTAAATCTTCTAGAAGGGTCTTTTGCCTTCCTGATCGTCACAAAAGACCGTCTTTATGCCTGCAGAGACAAATACGGCCTTCGTCCTCTTTCCATCGGAAAGCTTCAGAATGGCTATGTCTTCTCAAGCGAAACCTGTGGACTGAACGCCGTCGGCGCAAAATTCTACCGCGACGTCAACCCGGGCGAAGTCGTCATGGTCGACAAGGATGGTCTTCATTCCTATGACTATTCCATCTACAAAAGACACCATATGTGTGCCATGGAATATATCTATTTCTCCAGACCCGACAGCGATATCGAAGGGCTCAATGTCCATGCCTTCCGCAAAGAATCCGGACGTATGCTCTATCGTGAGGCTCCGGTGGATGCCGATATTGTCATCGGCGTTCCCGATTCTTCCCTCTCGGCTGCCATCGGCTATGCCGAGGAAAGCCATATTCCCTATGAGCTCGGCTTAGTGAAGAACAAATATGTCGGACGTTCCTTCATTCAGCCAAACCAGGAGATGCGAGATCTCGCGGTGAAGATGAAACTCTCTCCGGTTGTCAGCATCGTCAAGGACAAAAGAGTCGTCCTGATTGATGATTCCATCGTCAGAGGGACCACCAGCAAGAGAATCATCCGACTTCTCAAGGAAGCCGGTGCCAAGGAAGTCCATATGCGCATCGCTTCTCCGCAGATCATCTCCCCTTGTTTCTATGGCGTGGACATCTCCACCTATGACGAACTCATCAGCGCCCATCATTCCATCGAGGAAGTCAAGGAAAGAATCGGTGCCGATTCCCTTGCCTTCCTTTCCGAGAAAGCCCTCTTCGAGGTGGCCAAGAGAAATCAGCTCTGCACCGCCTGCTTCACCGGAAAATATCCGACCGAACTCTATTCTTCCATCTTTGACGCCAATAAAGATCATAAATTTTAGAGGTAACCATTATGGCAATTGATTATGAAAAAGCCGGAGTCAGCCTTGAGGCTGGCTATGATGTCGTCAGAAGAATCAAGAAACATGTCAACTCGACGAAAAGACCTGGATGGATGTCCGGAATCGGATCGTTCGGTGGCATGTTCGATTTGGCTAGCTTAGGATACAAGGAGCCGATTTTGGTCAGCGGAACCGATGGCGTCGGAACCAAGCTGAAACTCGCTTTCGAGCTCGATAAGCATGATACGATCGGCATCGATGCTGTGGCCATGTGCGTCAATGACGTTCTTGCCCAGGGTGCAGAGCCTTTGTTCTTCCTTGACTATGTTGCGGTCGGAAAGAATGAGCCCGCGAAAGTGGAAGCCATTGTCCAAGGTGTGGCAACAGGCTGCAGGATCGCCAACTGTGCTCTCATCGGCGGTGAGACCGCCGAGATGCCTGGCATGTATGGAAATGGCGAATATGATATCGCCGGATTCACCACCGGTGTCGTCGAAAAAGCGAAACTGATTGATGGAACCAAGGTCAAGGAAGGCGATGTCCTTCTAGGCATCGAATCCAGCGGTGTCCACTCCAATGGTTTCTCTTTGGTCCGCAAGATTATCAAGGATGCTTCCCTCGATCTGAAGAAAATCTATCCGGAACTCGATGAAGAAAAGACATTGGGCGAAGTCCTCCTGACCCCGACGAATATCTATGTCCAGGAAGTCCTCAAAGTCATCCATTCCCTTCCTGTCCATGGCGTTGCCCATATCACCGGTGGCGGATTCGATGAAAATATCCCTCGAATCCTTCAAGAGGGCCAGGGAATCTATATCAAGGAAGGTTCTTGGCCGATTCTCAAGATTTTCTCTTTCCTGGAGAAACAGGGAAAGATCGACCACCGCGAGATGTTCAATATCTACAACATGGGTATCGGCATGGTTCTTGCCATCGATGAGAAGGATGTCCAAAAAGCACAGGCTATCCTTTCCAAGGCCAACAGAAAGAGCTATGTCATCGGCAAAGTGACCAACAAGCCCGGTGTCGAAATCGAATTGCTCAAATAGAAATATGAATCTTGCTATTTTTGCCAGCGGCAATGGAACAAACTTTCAGGCGATTGCCAATGCCATAAAAGAAGGAAAAATCCAGAATGCCAAAATCAAAATTCTCATTGTCGACCATGAAGATGCTTATGCCATCAAAAGAGCGGAATCTCTCCACATTCCATACAAAGTCTTTCTTCTGAAAAACTATCCAGGCAAGAAGGAATATGAGGAGGATATCCTTTCGACATTGAAGGAAAATTCCATCGACCTCATCTGTCTGGCCGGCTATATGAAGATCATCTCCGAGACCCTTCTTTCCGACTATGAAAACAAGATCATCAACATCCACCCTGCCCTTCTTCCATCCTTCAAGGGTGCCCATGGCATACAGGACGCCTTCGATTATGGATGCAAGGTCTTCGGCGTCACAATCCATTATGTCTCCAAAGAATTAGACGGTGGAAAGATCATTGCCCAAAGAGCCTTCGAATATGACGGAGATGATGTCGAGGAACTCGAAAAGAAAATACACGAAGTCGAACATGTTCTCTATCCAGAGACCATCAATCGTTTGATAAACAAGGAGGAAAAACGATGAAAAGAGCCCTGATCAGTGTCAGTGATAAGTCGGGTATCGTCGAATTCGCCAAGGAAATTTCTTCTCTTGGCTATGAAATCATTTCGACGGGAGGAACAAAGAAGATTCTCGATGAGAATGGCGTCAAGACCATCTCCGTCGAGGACGTCACCTCCTTCCCGGAGATTCTCGATGGACGAGTGAAGACATTGAACCCCTTCATCCATGGCGGTCTACTTGCCAGAAGAGATGTCAAGGAACATATGGAGACACTTGAGAAATTCAAGATCACTCCGATCGACCTTGTCGTCGTCAACCTCTATCCATTCAAGAAAACCGTCGAAAAAGGAGCTTCCCTGGAAGAAGTGATTGAGAACATCGATATCGGCGGTCCATCCATGGTCCGCAGTGCAGCCAAGAACTATCAGTCCGTCACGATTTTAAGTGAGCCTAATGATTTCCCGGCTGTCCTAAAAGAACTCAAGGAAGACGGAAATACCACCTTGAAGACAAGAGAATATCTTGCTGCCAAGGCATTCCGCATGACGGCAAACTATGATTCCATGATTTCCTCCTATCTTTCCAAATTGACCGGAGAGGAATTCCCCGAGAAGCTCACCCTCACCTATGAAAAGAAACAGTCTTTGCGCTATGGTGAGAATCCGCATCAGAACGCCGCCCTCTATCAGGGACCCTATACCAGCTATTCCATCGTCCACGCCAAGCAGCATCAGGGAAAGGAACTTTCCTACAACAACATCCAGGATGCCAATGCCGCCTTGTCTTTGATGATGGAATTCGAAAAACCGACGGCTGTCGCTCTCAAGCATATGAATCCCTGTGGTGTTGCCTCAGGAGAGAATATCGTCGATGCCTGGGAGAAAGCCTATTCTTCCGATCCCGTCTCCATCTACGGTGGAATCGTCTGCTTCAATTGTCTCTTAGATGAAATGCTTGCTTCTTCCATCATGGAGAAGAAAGTCTTTCTGGAAATCATCATGGCTCCAGGATATACCAAGGAAGCCTTGGAGATTCTGAGCAAAAAGAAGAATTGCCGTATCATGGAAGTTGACATGTCCACTCCGTTCAAGGATAAAAAGATGGCTATCAGCGTCAGCGGCGGCCTTCTCTATCAGGACCTCGACATGGAATTGCTCCATATGGATGAACTGAAAGTCGTCACCAAGAAGGCTCCCACAAAAGAAGAGATGGAAGATCTTCTTTTTGCCATGAAGTGCGTCAAGCATGTCAAATCCAATGCTATCTTGGTCGCTTCCCATCAGACCACGTGCGGTGTCGGTGCCGGACAGATGAATCGAGTCGGTGCAGCCAAACTGGCTCTCGACTGGGCAAAAGAACATGGAAAGAATAGCCTCGTCTTAGCAAGCGATGCCTTTTTCCCCTTTGATGATACAATCACGCTTGCCAGCCAATATGGTGTCACAAGCATCATCCAGCCAGGCGGTTCCATCCGCGATGAGGATTCCATCAAGAAGGCTGACGAACTTGGCATTTCCATGGTCTTCACCAACATGAGGCATTTCAAGCACTGATTATGAAAGTACTCGTCATTGGAAGTGGCGGAAGATGTCACGCCATCATCGATAAGATTTCCGAATCAAAGAAAGTCGATCAAATTTTTGTTGCCCCAGGAAACGACGGGATGTGTTCTCTTGCCACCCGCGTTCTCATTCCCGTGGAAGATAAGGAAGCCCTCTTGAAATTTGCCTTGGAAGAAAAAATCGATCTGACCATCGTCGGACCGGAAGCCAGTCTTGCCACTGGCATCGTCGATCTGTTCACGGAGCACGGACTTGCCATTTTCGGACCGACAAAGAAAGCCAGCCAAATCGAGACCAGCAAGGAATTTGCCAAGAATCTGATGAAGAAATACAAGATTCCGACTGCTGACTTCATGAGTTTTTCTTCCTATGGGAAGGCCTTAGCCTATATCCAGGAAAAGAAGACACCCATCGTCATCAAATATGATGGACTCGCCGCCGGAAAAGGCGTTGTGGTCGCTATGGATATGTCTCAGGCTGAGAATGCCCTAAAAGAGATGCTTGTCGATGACAAGTTCGGAAAAGACAAGGTCGTCATCGAGGAATATCTAGAGGGTGTGGAATTCTCCTTCCTCTGTTTTGTCGATGGAGAGAACGTCTATCCTCTTGAACTCTCTCAGGACCATAAAAGAGCCTTCGATCATGACAAGGGAGAGAACACCGGTGGAATGGGTGCCTATTCCCCGCTTCCGTTCCTGACGGAAGAAGATAAGAAGGAAGCCTTGGAAAAAATCATGATTCCAACGGCCAAAGCCATGAAGAAGGAAGGTGTTCCTTTCCAGGGCGTCTTATACGGTGGATTGATGAAAACCAAAGATGGCATCAAAGTCATCGAATTCAACGCCCGCTTTGGTGATCCGGAGACCGAGGTTGTTCTTCCTCGACTCAAAAGCGACCTCTATGAAGCCTTCCTTGCCATCGTGAATCATGAAAAGCCGATTCTTGAATGGGACGAGGAATATCATCTTGGCATCGTCATGGCGAGTCGTGGCTATCCAGGACATTATGAGAAAGGCCATCTGATCACAGGTCTTGAAAATGTCGAAGGAAAGATATACTTTATGGGAGTCAAGAAAATCTCAGGTCAGTATTACACCGATGGAGGAAGAGTCCTCATCCTTGTCGAAAAAGGAAAGACACTCAAGGAAGCCCAAAAGAAAGCCTTGGCTGAAATCGAAAAGATCCATTGCGACAACCTCTTCTATCGAAGAGATATCGGTCATTACGCCTTGGAGAACGGAGAAAAACATGATTGAACGTTATTCTAGAAAATGCATGCGTGACATCTGGACGGAAGAAAACAAATTCCAGGCCTATCTGAAAGTCGAACTTCTCAATGCGAAAGCCTGGTCCAAGCTCGGCGTCGTCCCTGAAGAAGATCTTCCCAAGCTGGAAAAGGCAACGTTCACCCTTGAGAGAATCAAGGAAATCGAAGCCGTGACCAAGCATGATGTCGTCGCCTTCACCCGTGCTGTGGGTGAATCCCTCGGTGAAGAAAAGAAGTGGATCCATTATGGTCTTACTTCGACGGATGTCGTCGATACCGCCAATGGCTATCTTCTCAAATGTGCGGATGAAATCCTTCTCAAGGATATCGACGATCTTCTTTTGGTCATCAAAAAGAGAGCCATCGAATTCGAAAACACACCCTGCATCGGAAGAACGCACGGCATGCATGCCGATATCACTTCCTTTGGTCTGAAATGGGCTTTGTGGTATTCCGACTTGAAAAGAATCAGAGAGGAATTCGTCCTTGCCTGCAAGAACATCGAAGTCGGAAAACTCTCCGGTGCGGTCGGCAACTTTGCCAACATCCCTCCGCAGATTGAAGAATCTGTCTGTGAGGACTTAGGCATCTCCTATGCCAACATTTCCACCCAGGTCATCCAGAGAGACCGCCATGCTGCCTATATGTCTTCCCTTGCCTTGATTGCAAGCGAACTCGAGAAGATGGCATTGGAAGTCCGTCATCTTGCCCGTCAGGAAGTCAAGGAAGCCGAAGAAGCCTTCAGCAAAGGCCAGAAAGGTTCCTCGGCGATGCCGCACAAGAGAAATCCGATTTCCAGCGAGAATATCTGTGGCTGTGCAAGAGTGATGCGTGGCTATATGCTCACCTCCTATGAGAATATCGCCCTCTGGCATGAAAGAGATATCTCCCACTCCTCAACGGAAAGAATCATCCTTCCCGATGCAACAGAGCTCTTGGACTACATGCTTGTCCGCTTCAGAGGAATCTTGGAGCATCTTGTCGTCTATCCTGAGAAGATGCTTGAGGATATCTATCTTACAAAAGGTGTCATTTTTGCTCAGAGAGTCCTTTATGCCCTCATGCAGAAAGGATTGGTCAGGGAAGAAGCCTATGATACGATTCAGCCACTGGCAATGAAAGCCTTGGATGAAAAAAGAAACTATCAGGAAATCCTGAAGCAGGATAAAAAAGTCTCCTCGCTTCTCACTGAAAAGGAAATCGACGACTGCTTCACGCTCGACTACTACATGAAGAATGTCGACTATATCTATAAGAGAGTCGGAATCCGATAAGAGAAAACGGGCTTTGCAATAAGGCCCGTTTTTTTGTGGTTCGAATCAGAGCATTCCATTCAATCCTATTTCTCTTTCGGCATTTCCTTTGACCATGTGAACCCGAACAAGGCTTTCTCATCATTTCCAAGTTTGACGACCTCATGTTCCTTTATGATCTGCTGAATCTCTGTGCTGAATACATTGATTCGGTCGATGGCAATGAAAATCTGCTTTTCGGATTTACTGTAGAGCCTAAACAGTCCTTCCACTGGTTCATCCCATATGTTCTTGAAAAGCATGGAATCGTTGATGATGAAGGGAAGAGAGGTCAGTTTTAGAATGGCAAGGTCAAACAGGATGAGGCTTTTATATTCCGTTCCTGTCCCTTTGTCTTTTGGAGTCTTATAGGTATAGTTAGTAAAATCCGGAATGGAGATTGTCGGAGGAATTCTCTTCTCAAGATAGATGCTGTCATTCAGTTCTTCCAGTTTGGAATTGATTGCCTTTTCCATCTCAGATAAGACATATCCGAAGTCATCATTCATTTGTTTGCTGATGTCTCCAACTTTTCTCTTGATGGATTTTGTCTTCTCGTATATGGCAATCTGGTTTTCGAGATTCTTTATTTCGCTTCTCTTGCAATAGACTGCATCCATGAACGTCTTTGGAATCCTTGGAGAGATATTATTTTCCAATAGAGTGCGATTGATTTCATCGATTCTCTTTTGGATTTTATCGATCTTATCAGACAGTTCCTTTTTCTCGTTCTCGACTTCCTGGTTGACGTTTTTGCTCAATTGTTTTTGGAATTCGTTGATTTCCATGATGGACTTCAAATCGATTTCAGGAAAGAAGGTCGAGATTTTTTCTCTATCCGTTTCATCCATCAGCAGGGAATCTCCGGTCATATCCTGCAATGTCTTCAGCCGTATGGATAAAGATTTTCTTTCCCTGAAAAGACAGATCTGTTCTGATTTGAGATCGATATCCTTTTGTGAAAGGCTTTCGTCGATAGCGATGGAAGCCTGGTTTTGGTTCTTTATCAGAGAGTCGAGTTCATCCTTCAGCCTCTGTATTTCCTGCTTTGCGGATTCCATAGCAGACTCATTTTTTATCGGTGAATAGACAATGTTGTATTTCTGTGCCGCATCCATGGCCTTCTTTGCGTTCTTTGCTTCGGTGACTTTCTTGAAATCATCGTCAACAATGCCAGTTTTTCCAAAGAGGTCGACCAGAACCCTGATTCCATTTTCAGCGCTCGAATCATTCTCGTATGTCTTCAATGGCTTTTTGACATCATAGTTGTTTTTTCCATATACCCTTGAAAATCCTTCAACCAACGCACGGAATGATTTCATGGCTGAAGATCCGAAATATCTCTCTTTGAGAAAATCATGCAAGCCACTTATCGGCTTTTTTTCACCGATTGAACTGTAGGAAGCATCACATTCGAAATAATGGCTTGCATCAGCCGTGTCTCTGCGGAAATGATATTCGACCGCATCGAATTCAAATGTGAAATAGATGGTATGGTCACCGACATTTTCCCTCACGTCGGAATCACTAGCACCATAGGTTTTTCCACCAAAGCAAAAATCGACAATCATCAATAGGCTTGATTTTCCAATCGAGTTCAGGGCGTCATCAGCACCCACAACACAGTTCAAACCGGAAGTGAAATGAATCGTCTTGTTTGGAATATTGTCAGAGAATCTGTCGCATCTTATTTCCTTCAGCATTTTCTTATCCTCCCATCATCGACAAAATCAATCTTTCGGATGGCAAACAGGACGCTCATGCCATCAGAGAATTCCTTGGCATTCATTTTCGAGGAGACTTTCATGTAGATTTCCGTGATAAGCATATCCTTATCGATGGCGTTCAAAATCTCTGCCATCTGATAGATGATTGTCGTCTTGTATCGGTTTACCTTATTCGGAAATTTCATGGAACACCTCACAGCTTTGGATGAAATAGGAAACGATGATTTCAGCGATTGATTTCTCACAGCAGGCTGCATTTGCAACTTGGTCGACAAGACAATTGAAGACAGCTTCTTTATTATCGGATGATTGCTCTGCCTTTATGCAGGCTATCTTGATTGATGCAGAAAGAAGTTCGTAGGAACGCTGTTCTTCTCCATCCAATTTGCCGAACATATCAAAAAGCGTCGAGAAATAAGAGGTGACATTCATCCTGACCTTGGCATAAAGGGCAAAGTCTGCTTTCTTATCGATCTTTTGATCGATTCTCAGACTCTTCATACTCAGCTTCACTTTGGTGACATTCTCGCATCTCAGAAGATTATCGATCGCGTTCATCAGCTTTTCGTTCATTTCGATAGACCCAATCTGCTTTCTAAGTGAATTCTTTTCCTCTAGGGAAGCTTTTATCTTGAGAATGTCTTTTCCTAGTTGCCTATTTCGAAGCTTTTCGGCGCATTTCCGACAAAGCCCGATTGTTTTCGATTGTTCTTTCGGCGATGTGCCATCCAACGCAATTGCGACAATTGCGTTCTCTTTGGACGAATCCAGATCGAGATGACATCCACAGCCCGGACAGATTCCTTCATCTTCCTGAAACAATTCAGAGCGAAGAGTCGCTGTTCCTTCAAGTTGAGCACTTCGAAACAGCGATGAATTATCCAATAAGATCGTTCGAAGCTGGTCAGAGACCTTCCTTGCAAAGTTGGTTTCATCAACACTCTCATCATGAAAATGAAACGTCTCGACAAAATCATCGACAGCATAGCCTTTGATTTCGTCATTCAATATTTCAGTCAGATTTGTCGTATCCAAAAATGGGTATATCTTTTGCGCTATCTTGGAAATCGAGCTTCTGCCTTCGCAAAGATTCCTCTTTTGCTTTTTCGTCATTTGAGCGATTTCTTCCTTCAGTCCTTCATTTTCTGATCTTATTGAAGCCAATATGAGCAAATCGAAAAGCTCGGCCATGCTCTTGCATCGGCCCTTTAGAAAGGGATAGAGCAGCGTACACAAATCCGAAAATGTCATGATTCGAAATTTCCCCCGATTTCTCTCCATTTCCCTCGTTTCCCTAAGTGAAAAAACTGATTTTGTATTCTATTCGCGCTTCAGGAAAGTCTCTGGGTCCGGTAACAATATTGTACCAAAGATTTTCTAAATGCCAATTACATTAGGAGGTTTTTCAATGAGAAAAACAATTTTTGACGACGGCTTCCAAGACTACTTGGTCGAACAGGCTGATTTTGAAGGAAATGATGGCATTCCAATGCTGCTTGATTGCGACAATGCTGAGATTCCATCGAGACTTGTTCCTTTCAACAAGGCGAGAACGGATTCCCTGAAAACTGGATACGTCCATTTCTACATTCATGATCGCCAATATGGCGAGATTCTGACGAATACCAAAAGGTATGTGCCGTTGCTGCGACAGTTCGATGGCGTGATAACGCCTGATCCGACGATTATCATCGGAAAGTCGAGATGTCTCCATACCATCAGCACCTATATGAACAGAGCCATCGGATTCTATTTGCAGACCCAAGGCATCCCCATCATCCCAAACATACGATGGGGTGACCCATCGACATATGATTTCTGTTTTCTAGGAGTTCCAAAGAATTCCCTTGTCAGTATCAGCACGCATGGCGCGATCAAAAAAGACAAATCGAATGGAAATCTTTTGAGAACATACTTCCGGATGGGTTTGAAGGAAATGCTTCTGCGCATAAAGCCATCGGATGTCATCGTCCATGGCTTCATGCCTGAGGACATATTCGGTGATTTTATGGAACAAACAAGATTCCATCGGTATCCATCTGAATTCGAACAGACTCATAAGAAAGGAGGTGAATAAAGATGGGCGTCACAATCAGAAGAAATTCCAAGCCGGTAAAAGCAAATCCCTTTTATCATTTCGATACAGAAAGCGGTTATTTCGGGATCCATAAACCATCGAACAAGGAAACCACAAGGACGATTTATACCAAAGGCGATCCAGAAGAAGAAGCAAGAAAGCTGTTCGAGCAGTTTACTTCCGGTGGTAAAATAGAAGTATTAGTCGAAGGCCACATGTGGGGCTGTTCTTTGGATGATGGCACATATGTCACGCTTAGAATTAATCATCCACCAGGACATGCTCCAGCAGTCGAACTTTCGGTGAGACAATCGAAAGACCCTGCCGGAATTGTCGGACAAAAAATACATTTTGAAAAGGAGCACAAATAATCATGAAAATATTAGACAATTCAATAAATGGCGAAGGCCTTGAGCATCTAAAGTCAATAATCGGGAACAAAATCATTTCGTTTTCTCATAGGGCGCTTGATATGAGATTCCCAAATTCGAATGTTTTCTTCATGCGCTTAGGACTTATTTGCTCGAATGGAGTCTTTATCCTCGATAACCGAGTCGACTGGGAGGATGATTGGTTCTGCTCCCCTGACTACACGCCTCATTTTGTTTTCAACAAAATTGAAAATGAAAAGCAGTTTCCCAATTATGATGGATTCAATCTTGAAGGAATGGCAAAGTTCCCTGTCAATGAGACTGTCATTGATATCCTAATGGTTCATGATGAGGTTTTAGTTCTTAAATCCGATGAACCCTATGAAGAAATCCTAAGCACGGAAGGCGTTGTTTTCGTGACTGATAAAAGACAATATGCCTTCTATAAGGAAACCACATGGCTAAATGAAATCACTCTTGAATACAAAGGGCATGATGTGCTTTCGAAGCTCGAGGAAATTAAGAAGCATTGGAATGTGTTTGCAAAACCATATGATGGGAAAATCAAAAGAAAACTTATTCATCTTGCTTCAGGCAAAGAAGAAGTCATCGAAGAAGATACGATCATCGGCGACGTTTACGATGACTGAATGTACATTCTGACTTTCTATGAAATCAGAAACATCGGCTTATACGAGAGGGAGAGGTCAGCCCACAAGGCTGGCCTCTCATTTTGTTCGTTCTAATTTTCAAATCCACGCATGGCCTTTCAGAGAGTACATTTGCTTTTCTCATCATGATTTCTTCTCTTTTTCACAATTTCATAAAGAACTGAAACATCTGGAGAAGAACCAAACATATCATTCTCATACATGTTCAATGGAGAGACATTATTTCGGTTCTCCAATTCAAACAGGAATTCTATATTTTCTTTTAAGTCCCGATTTGCACATGCGTGGTTTTTGTAGGCTGCTCACAGTTGTTCTTGTAGTATGTTTTGGCCCCTGAAGAGTCATATCAAAATCAGATTCGTTGCACTTCCAATCGTTTTCTGGAGTGCGAATCGGTAGGATTAAAATAAATGCTTTTTACAAATTCTTAATGAATTTCATTTCGAAACAATTCTTATGCAATAGAGCATATCCAGTCATGATATAAAGATTTTCAGAATCCTATTCAACCCATAAGGGAGTACCGGCAGAATTGATGAAAGTTTCATGAAAGTGAGGGCTTTAGTCAAAAAATGGATGAGCTATTGTGTCGAATTGTCGGAAAAGCCCGAAATCAAGGGACTTTTCACCACGCATCTGCAAATCGGGAATTTTTCTTTTTTTTGAATTTGTCTTTTTCTATATCATTCAAAGTCATACAAAAAGCAGCCACAAAGAAACTTTTTACGATCTATTCATGGCAGCGATGGTTCGAATGATTTATCCCTACAACTTGATATGCCACGGCGTACCGCAGACATAAATCGGCGTCAATTCAGCCTGGATGAGAGGCAAGGCATATTCGATGAAGTCCTTGGTCATCTGCATATGATCCGGTGTCATCCAATCAAGCGGAACCTTCTTTTCATAGTTGGCGACAAGATGGATATCGACCAGTTTGGTCGTTGCCTGATATGGGGCATTGGAAAGTCTTTCGATGGCGACAAATTTTCCAGTCTCGCCTTCGAATGCGGCTTTGACGGCAGCACCACCGACCTGATAGGCTTCCGTGATATCGGTTCTGGATGTCATATGTCCCGCACATCTCTGAAGAATGGAAAGTTCGATGGAACGTGTCTTGGTCGGAATGCTCTTTCGGACCAGGTTGGCAAGATAACGGGCAGTCCCCGTCAGCTGCTTATGTCCGAAGGCATCCTCATCATGGCCATCATCATTCAGTTCGCAGACATATCTTCCATCCGGAAGCTTCACACCTTCCGAGACAGCGATGACGATGCTCTTCTTCTGTGCCTTCAGGGCAGCGACTTTCTTCAGGAATCCTTCCGTTGTGAAAGGAATCTCCGGAAGGCAGATCATATCCACGCCTTCGCAATCCGGACCCTTGGCCAAAGAAGCGGCGGCCGTCAGCCATCCGGCATTGCGTCCCATGATTTCCACAATGGTCACATAATCGACGCCATAGACGGTGGCATCACGGATGATTTCCTTCATCGTGACGGCGATGTATTTGGCAGCCGAGCCATAGCCTGGGGTATGATCGGTCATGGCAAGATCGTTGTCAATGGTCTTCGGAACACCAATGAAATGGATATCCGAATGGATTTCCTTTCCATAGTCGGAAAGCTTCATGATGGTATCCATGGAATCATTTCCACCAATATAGAAGAAATATTTGACATCGAGCTCATTCAGATAATCGAATAGGAAGTCATAGATCTTCTTGGCGGATTCATCCTTCGGATCGGGAAGCTTGTATCGGCAGGAACCCAAAAAGGAACTCGGCGTTCTTTTCAGTGCCTCGATATTGAGAGAGTTCTTGAAGAAATGAGCGAGGTCGACAATCTTCTTTTCCAACAAGCCCTGGATGCCGTTTACCATGCCATAGACTTTGTCGGCACCTCTTTCGACTGCAGATTCGTACACACCGGCAAGAGAAGAGTTGATGACGGAAGTCGGGCCACCTGACTGACCCACAATTGCATTAGCCATATCTTTTTCCTCACTTCAAACTTGTATACAAACTTGTATACAAGTTTAGATATCTCTATTGTAACCCCTTTACTTGTGAATTTCAATCAAAAAATCAACTTTTCTTCATTCTCTTTGGAAAATCGATATTTAGGCAATCGTTCCTTTGATTCTTAAGCCTGCCTGGCTATCATCCAAAGAGGTTCCCTCGATGGTCGTATCCAGGACCAATTTCTTATTCTGAACCTTCGAAAGAAGTTCGATGGAATCCTTCAGATAGCCTTCGAAATTGATGGTGAAGGTTCCTTTCCCATCGAAAGTCAGAAATTCACTCGAAGGAAGATTGTTCTTGACCAAGGTATAGATTTCATTCTTCAGGTCATCCTGGACGGCATTCGTTCCGAAATAGATATTCTCATTCTTCAAGGTGATGCCATAGTCCAATTCCTGGTCTTTCGTATTTTCCATGATCAGGGATGTCTCATAGCCATTGATATTCAATCCGATCACCATATTCATCTGTTCCTTATTGTCTTTGCTGATGAGATTGAAATAGGCATTGTCCATCGTGATGTAGTCAACGACATAGGAATTGTCGACCTTTCCTGTCAGAAGATAGCTATATCCAAGAATACCCTGGGACTGAAGGTAGTCATTCAAGGTCTTTTCCTTGATCCGAAGTCCATTCTCTGTCAGAAGGCTTCCGTCCGTCAATGATTCGATAAGGGCGTCCTTGATATCCGCAGCATCTGGCTGGTATCCCATATAGGTTTCCTTCTTGAGTTTCGAATCCAAGCCGATGGAAGAGAGATTCAGAGAATCGATATATTCTTTCTCTTCATCCTTCAGGGAAGAATAGCCTCTCAGAAGATAATTGAAGACGATTGTCGGATGGGAGGATTCTTCATCGAGGATGCCGGCATTCAAGAGAGAGACAATCTTGTTTTTCTGCGCTTCGAGGCTGAGACTCTCTTCAGAAAGCATATTCCCTTGACTGCAGAAAGCTGCATTCGTGTTCAGCGGCTCGAGATTGATCAGCGCCTGCATCTTCGAAGTGAAATCAACCGAGAGAAGACCCATATCGAGGAAATTATTCACTGCCGAGCTGACCAAGGTATTTTCAGACATCGACTTTTTGATAAGAGCCTTGAGGTCATTCTTGCAGTCTTCCTTCTTATAGACAAAGCGTTCCTTTTCGAAATCAGCCTTCATGCTGATGCCGGCTTTCGTGAACGCATCATTGATCTGCGATTCACTCATCGCCTTCTTCAGGATGGAAAAAGCCAGACTCTTCAGTTTGGAAAGATGTCCGACCTTGATGGAGGAAACCGTCAGATAATAGTTTTCCTCATCCGAAGAGAATTTGCATGCCATGTCGAGCTTCGTCGAAAGAATCGAGGCCTTGGCATAGACATAGATATGATAGACATCCCCCTCAATCTTGATTTCCATGCCTCGGAGATATTCCTTAGCCGAGGAATCCATATCCTGATAGGCCATGGAAAGAACCTGATTGAAGTCATCCTGATTCATTTCGAAGGAAACCTTATGATCATCCTTGCAGGTCGAAAAAGCAGTGAGAAGATTTTTGCTCATCACTTCCTTTGTGGTCATCTCCGTCTTCTGATAACTGACAGTCGAGGTATCCCGCACAAGGAAATACAAAGTAGTCGCTCCACCGGCAAGAATAACAACGGGAATCAGAATTCCAATCAACAGTTTTTTCATAACTGAACCCTCCTTTTTCCAATGTCTAATCGGAAAAATCGATATTTTCCTTTTTCGTCACGACAAGAAGCCTTCCTTCTGAGAAAGAAATTTTCGCTTTTTTTTCTTTTATGAATTCATTGGAGACACCCAAAGGAAATGAAGAAGACAGTGTCTCATCCTGAAGATTATACTTCAGATTTTCCAGGGTGACATTCTTTGTCTTTTCCGTATAGGAAAAAAGAGAGAGCATTCCACTTGCGTTCTCTTTGAATTCCATCCCCTGGTCCAGAAGAAAGACCACTTCCTCATTCTTTTCATCAAAGAGGAATCCTTTCTTATGCTGATCAAGAAGGAAGGAGAGAACCTGCAGATTGGCAATCGTATGTTCTATTTTTCCACCCAGGCATCCATAAAGATAGAAAGCATCATATCCTCTTTTTATGCAGGTCTTCAGTGCAAAAAGAGTATCGGTATCATCTTTGATGACATTCAGGGAGATGATTTCCTTTGGGCTATGGAGCATTTCCTTTGGAAACGTATCATAGTCTCCAACAAAAAGGTCGCATTCCATCCCGGCTTCAAGAACCTTCCGATATCCGCCATCACAGCACACAAGATAGATTTCCTCTCTTTTCTCCTTTTTCAGAAAAGAGACATCCTCAAGAGGACCAGCTCCGATCAAAATTACTTTTTTCATTCCACCACCCCCGGAAGTTCGATTCCTTTTTCCTTCGCCATCTGATAGACCTCTTTTTCCTGTTCGATCTTTCCCTGGATGGCGGAGACAAGAAGCATGCCGAAATAGCCATCCTTTACATTGCATTTGGCAGCCAGAGAGAAATTTTCATAGGCTTTGTCGAGATTCTTCTTGAAGAGTTCGCCATGGAAATAGAGTTTTCCAAGCTCATAGTAGGCCTTTGGATTTCCGGCCGTGCAGGATAGAAGAAGATAGGCTTTTGCACGCATGGGCTTTTTCTCCTTCAGAAGAAGATAAAGATAGTAGTAGGCACCCGGATTGTTCTCCTGATAGGCCAGTCTTGCCTGATGGAGCGCTTCTTTTTCGTCGATATAGAAAAGAGGATTGCTATCGAAATGGCATTGAGCAAGAAAAAGATGATTCATCCCCTGCATGGTCACACTCTCCATGAGAATGCGTTTGACATCCAATTTCTGTTCCATGCTGGTAAAAGGATTGCTAGCCTTCTTCAAAAGCGATAAAAGCAGTTCGTTTCGAGGTAGATTTTTTTCCATGTGGCTATAGTTTACCAATTTTCACAACAAAGAAAAATATTCTCTTTTCATCCTTGTTCGTTGTAGGAGCGAAAGAAATAGACGGCCTTCACTTGACCCACTTCATTTTCAGGGTAAAGGAAAACCATTGATTCAGATTATTCCCTAGTGTAAAATCACTTTACAGAGGAATGCGGAATCCCTTGTTTTTGGCCCTTGGGAAAAAGGCATTCCTTAAGGATATGGATGCAGTTCTGACTGACTGTTTTCCTACCTTCGCTCTTTGTTTTTTTCTCCTTTTTGGAAGCGTCTCCCTGTTCTGTCCGGGGAGACGTTTTTGTATAACATCTGAATCGAAAGAAGGAAATCATTCCTCGTCAAATAAGGAATGAGTTTTTTTGCATCATTTTTCCAGTTTTTTGAAGCGCTTTATTCTTTGAGAGAAATCTTTTTTGTATATGATATACGCCGATATAGGGAAATGAATATGAAAAATCTATTTCAGAAATTCAAAAAAATCTTTGATCCGATCGATCTGACAAGCGGAAGCATCATCAAAGGGCTTCTTGCCTTCATGGTTCCGATTCTTCTCAGCATGCTCTTCCAACAGCTCTACACCCTTACCGATACCATTATCGTCGGCCAGAATCTCTCCTCCTATGAGATTGCCGGCATCAATGATGTCTCCTGCGCGAGCAACATCGCACTCCAGTTCTGTGTCGGTGCCACCAGCGGATTCTCTGTCGCCCTCTCCCACAAAATCGGAGAGAAGGATGAGACCGGCGTGAGAAAGAGTTTCTATCTGCAGGCCTGGCTTTGCATCGCATTGACGATTGTCTTGACTCTTTCATTTGCATTCTTAACGGATTTCATCCTCGAAATCATGAAGATCACACCCAGTGCAAGTGATAGCAATCAGCAGCTTCTCTACGACTCTGCCCATGATTATCTCTTCATCATTTTCTTAGGCATTTTCGCCACAATGGCCTACAATTTCATCTTTTCCAACTTGCGTGCTCTCGGAGATAGTTTCACTCCATTCCTCTTCCTTGTCATCGGTGTTGTCCTCAATGTCGGCTTGGATTTCCTTTTCATCGTTCCGTTCAAATGGGGCGTCAAAGGCTCTGCCTGGGCCACGGTTCTTTCCCAGGCCATCGCCGCCTTGCTCTGTTTCATCTACGCCTTTGTCAAATTCAAGAATCTCCATTACCACAAAGGAGATCTCAAAGTTTCCCGTCATTTCATCATCGAACATCTCAAACTGGGTCTTCCTTTGGGATTCCAGTCGGCCATTTTGCAGATTGGCATCATCATCATGCAGATGGGCGTCATCGCCTTTGACTACAATCCGGATGGAAGCCTTGTCGCTTCCACGCCGGCACAGGTTGGCTATTCCATTGCCTGCAAGGTCAATCTCATCATCATGAATGTCTATTCGTCCATCGGCACAGCCATGATGACCTTCCTCGGGCAGAACTATGGTTCAAGGAAAGATGATCGAATCAAAAAAGGCCTTCTTTATGGCACCATCATCGGATTGATTGCCTATATTGTCTTGACGATTCTCGGTCTCTTGATCACGATCAACGGAGCCTATATGTATATTTTCCTCAAGCCGGAGAATATCACGCCAGAGGCTATCAAGTATGGAAACCTCTATCTATACTTATGTGTCCCCTGCGACGTGATTCTTCTTCTTCTCTTCATCTGCCGAAATTCGCTCCAAGGTCTCGATCGACCGCTTTTTCCCTTCCTTGCCGGCGTCGGAGAACTGGCGGCAAGAACCCTCTGTTGCATCTTCCTGCCCATGCTGGTCAATGGCGGTCCGACGAATTCGGCTTCCTCGACCATGAGCTTCTTGGCTGTCTGCCTTGGCGACCCATTGGCCTGGATTGCAGCGACCTCCATCATGATCATTCCTCTTCTAAAAACCGTCTATGGAAAAAAGGGACTTTCCTTAGAAAAAGGAAAGAAATAAAATCGCAGTCCTTCTTCTAAAGCCATCTTATTCTGATTCTAAGAATATTGCTTCCGGATTCTTTCTTCACAGCAAAAAAACCTACAAAGAAAGAATCCGGCTTTTTATTTGCTATGCTATAATGTTTCCCTATGGCTATGGATAATCTTTCTTTGAGTATCATCGCGGACCAGTTGGAAGAGCAGATGAAAGACACCCAACTTGGAAATATTCTCTCCCTCAGTCAGTATGACTATGCTTTTCCCTATTCCCTAAAAGATGAGAACGGACTGAAGCATGGCACTTTCATCTTCTCACTGGATCCAACCAATCCATTTGTGACCTATTCGTTTGACCGTTTTGCCAAATTGAACAACAATTCGGTGTTTTTCAATTCCCTGAAAAGACTGAATATGGCGACCGTCAAAAGCGTAAAGAAACATCCGGGCGAGAGAATTCTCACGATTTCGCTTCAGGCAAATCGAAATGACATCACGGAGACAAATTCAGGATATGATCTGATTCTCGAGCTTTTCCCGAACCGTCCGAATGTCTATCTCATCGCCTATCCCTATGGAAAAATTATCTCGGTCTATCATGAACACACGGATATCGAAAAAGGAATCTTCGTCACCAGAAATGCCATCTATCAGTATCCCGATGAAAGAAAGACTCTTCCCACGGACTTGTCTGATCCAGAGGAAGCAAGGCCCTATCTTCCCAATGCCACCCTTCGAAGGCTCAAGCACTATGTTCTTGATGAAGGACATGATCTGAATGAAACGCTTTCCAAGATGGTCGAAAGCAAGAAAATCTATGTCATAAAGAAAGATATCCTTTCCTTTGATTTTGGATACGAAGATGCCAAGGAAGTCTTGCCCTGTCATCTTTATTCCGTCTTTGTCGATGACCAGAAATCCATCGCGAAATTCGAAAAGATCAAGGAATTGGTCAAACTCATCGAAAAGGCCCTCAAGACAGCCGACCGCAAGCTTGAGAACCTGACGCAGGATCTTGCCTCATCCAAGGAAAAGATAAAATATATGGAATATGGCCAGGTTATCTATATGTATCAGGGAGAAATCCATCTGGGGGATACTCTCCTTGAGAAAGATGGCTATCATATTCCCCTTGATCCAAAAAAGACCGCCCCGCAGAATGCCAACGCGTATTTCAAGAAATATCAGAAAGCCAAGGCTGCCTTAGGCATTCTTTCAGATCTCATCGTCAAGACAAAAGATGAGATTTCCTATCTCGAAAAGAAGAAAATGGAAGCTGTCGATGGCTCTCCCAGGGATGTCATGGAACTCAAGAGCGAACTTCTCCAGGAAGGATACATCAGGGAAAAGCAGGGAAGAAACACCGTCTACAAGGTTTCCAAGAAGCACCGCTATGACCCTCATTTCCTTACCCTCAAGGAAGGAAAGATCGGCTATGGCATGAATGGCTTGCAGAATGAGGAACTCACGTTCAATCTTGCAAAGAAAGATGACCTCTTCTTTCATGTGAAGGATTATCCAGGCTCCCATGTCATTCTTTTCGATACCAAGGATGAGGATATGAAGCGATTGGCCTGTGAACTTGCCCTTTATATTTCCCACCTTGACAATGGCATCGTCATGATTGCCAAAAGAAAGGATGTGAAGAAAAATCCTGAAAAGGTCGGATTGGTCAACATCCTGAAATATGAGACCGTCGCCATCAAGTATATAAGAAAGGAATCCCTCGAGCTTTTCAAGAAGGAAAGGAAAGAGGCTTAATGGCATAGTGAGAACAAAAAAAGTAAAATTTTTAGTGAATTTTGGTTTTGGTTCTACTATAATACTGAAGTATCGTTTGAAAAATATTCATGTCTTGTTGACAATGAGACGTTGAAAATGTATATTTATTCACGCGGTCATTTTTGCCCCCTTAGTTAAGTGGTATAACGGATCCTTGGTAAGGATCAATTGCTAGTTCGATTCTGGCTCGGGGCACCACTGTTAAAAATAGTCGTATTGAATAGACGATTGTGTGCATCAATGTAAGGAGGAAACCAGATGAGTTCTTCTGCAGAAAAGAAAAATAAAAACAGAGCCCATGCTTTGGCTGCTTGGGAATGGTTCAAGGAAGCAGCATGGTTGCAAGTTTTGCTCATCGTTGGTGTGGTCGTCGGATTGGTTGTCGCGATTCCGTTCATTGTTCAGGGAATTGTCGATGCCGTCAACAAAAACGATTCCAACTTCTATGAAGCACACAGAATCAAGTACGCTGATGCCCAGAAATATATCGAAGGCAATCAGAAGAACATTGCCGGCACGATCGGCAAAGGCGAAGCAAGCTATTCCATCTCCGATGATGAAGAAGGCTTTGTCCTCATGTACTACAAACAGAATGATTCTGACTGCACCAATCTTCAGGGCAGAATCGAAACCTGGTACGAAAATTTCGATAAGAATTATGGTTCCGGAAATCTGAAGTTCTATACTATCGATTGTTCCTGGTATCCAACAGATGAAGACAAGAACAAAGAATATGAAGGAACAGTTGATAAATACAACAACTCCTACATCACTCTTCAGCAGCAGCAGGATGTTATGAATTCTGTCCGTGATGTCTATCTCGCCCAGGATGATTCCCACAAATCTTCGAGCGTCACTGAAGAAACCTTCAACACGCAGCTGATCACTGGCAAAGATGCCAAGACATTGGAAACTCCATTGTTCATCACCTACACCAGAAAGAAAGCCACAGGTGGAGCCTTCGAAATGAAGAAAGTCATCTTCGATATGATCTCTTCCTATTCCAACACTTCCGATTCCGATGTCGCCAAGCAGATGCTGGATGTCTTCAACTTCCAGGTCCTCAAGAAGTAATATCGAGCTGTGCTTCACCGCACAGCTTTTTTCTTGCATAAAAAATAGAAAAGCGATATATTCTAGAAAAATTACAGGGAGAGAAGCATGAATTACGAAATCGAAACCGAAAAAGTATATCTGAGAAATTTCCAGGAGAAAGACCTGAACGATCTCTTTTCCTATGCCAAAGTCGAGGGTGTCGGCGAGAAAGCCGGCTGGCCGCACCACAAAAGCATCGAGGAGAGCAAGAGCATTCTCTACAATCATTTTCTTGTCGATCCCTATGCTTTTGCCATCGTCGAAAAGAAAAAGAACCATGTGATTGGTTCCATTTCGATCAAGAAAGATACCGAAGCCGTCTCTGACTTCCAAAAAGACAGAGTTGCCGAAATCGGCTATGTCCTTTCCAAGAAATATCAGAATCAGGGCATCATGACGGAGGTTGTCCGCAAGCTGACAAAAGCAATCCTCATGAAAGATGAATTCGATGTTCTTGTCATCCTGACAAGCCATGCGAATCATCCATCCCAGAAAGTCGCACTCAAAAACGGATATGTCCGATATCGAATCAAGGATGTCTACCTTGCCGGCATTGGCAAGATTGAAAAGTCCTTCTTCTACTGCAAAATCAAAGAGAACGAGACAAAATCACTTCTTTGATTTTTCTTTCATCGCCTGTAAAACAGGAGCAGGGACAAGATGGGAAATATCCACGCCCTGGAAGAAGAGTTCCTTGATGGCCGAGGAGGAGATGAAAGACTGGCTCTTCTTTGCCATGAAATAGAGCATGTCGATATCCGGTTCAAGATATTCGTTGACCTCATGGAGCTGGTATTCCGCCTCGTAGTCCGTAATGGCTCTCAGTCCGCGAATGAGAGCATTGGCATTGAGTTTCTTGGCTTCCTTGACGACGAGGTGCTGGGTGCTGACGACATGAAATCCGGAATAGGGTTCGAACACCTTCTTGGCAAGTTCGACCCTCTCCTCAGCGGAAAACATATATTTTCCCTGCTTCATCGGGTTGTCGGCAACCATGATATAGATTTCGTCAAAGAATTTCTTGGCACGCAATGCGACATCGACGTGCCCATTGGTAATCGGATCGAATGATCCTGGATAAACTGCAATCTTCATATCCTATTCCTCGATTCTATGATAGACGGCAACATGTTTTGCCCCATAGGTATATTCTTTCATCTCATATCCTTCGATCTCATTGTTTTTCGGCTCCTGTTCAGAGATGATATAGGCATCCTTGCTGAACATATTTCTTTGTGTCATATCCTTGATGATGGCCTCATTGATGAGCATCTTATAGGGTGGATCAAGGAAGAGAATATCCAATTTCAGTTCCGGATTCCTCTTGATGAAAATGCGATAATCTCCCAAAAACAATTCATATTGTTCCGGTGGGATTTCCAGTGCCTTCACATTTTCCTTCATCGTGAAGAAGGTCTGTCTGTCCTTGTCGATGAAATAGCATTTCTTCGCTCCGCGGGAGAGGGCTTCAAGACCCATCGCACCTGAGCCTGCAAACAGATCGCAGCAGATGGCATTTTCCGGTTTGTTCCGCAAGACATTGAATATTGCCTGTCTCACTTTATCCATGGTCGGTCTTGTGACCTTGCTATTCGGGATATTCAGATATCTTCCCTTGTAGATTCCTCCGATGATTCTGATCATGATTTCATCTCCTTTGTCAATCCATCCTGCAGATGGTTCAGCAATTGTCTGAGCATATTGTATTTCTCAAGGTATTCCTTCATCAGAGGACTCTTTCTCAAAAGATCATCCTGCTTCTTGAACTGAAGAAGGTATTCTCTTTTTTTATCTTTGTCCTTTTCCTGATCGGCCAAAAAGAAAAATTCATCCCTCTTTTCAGCCAAAGAGGAAAGTTCTTCGTCTTCATCGATTTTCTTGGCCAGGGCGACCATTTCCTGATACAAAGAGGATTTTTTCACGCTTTCGAGAAAAGCGAATTCCTCTTCCATAAATATCGATTCATCCATTGCGGAATAATTATAATAATTCGTGTCAACAAATTCAAAATTTTTGCTATAATAATTTCGCACTATGAAACTATTTAAAATTTACACGGTGGATGACCCTGTTCTCCACGAAAAAGCCAAAGAAGTCTCTTTTCCGATTTCAGATGAAATCAAAACAACCGTTCTCGATATGGTGGAATACCTGAAGAATTCCCAGGATGAGGAATTCGCCAAGGAACATCATATAAGACCAGGTGTCGGCATCGCCGCTCCGCAGATCGGCATCTCGCAGCGTTTCTTTGCTGTCTATCTTGATGATGGTGAGAAGCACTATGAATATGGCCTTGTCAATCCTCATATCCTCTCCACCTCCGTCAAGAAGGCCTATCTCGCCTCGGGTGAAGGATGTCTAAGCGTTCCGAAGGATGTGAAAGGCTATGTCTATCGCTACTACAAGATCACCATCGAAGGATTCGATGTCTTAACCAACCAGATGGTGAAACTTCGCCTTGTTGGCTATCCAGCCATCTGCTTCCAACATGAATACGATCATCTTGACGGCGTCATCTATACCGATCGCATTGATAAAAAGGATCCATTCCATGTCGATGAGGATGCCGTCGTGATCGAATGAAGCGTTTTCTTCTCTTTTTGTTTTCTATTTGACCTAAAAACGAATACAATAGTCTTAAATAAGTCGTCTTTTTATTGGATTGAACACGAAACGTGTTCTCGATATTTATTATTTGAGGTATTACTATGGCAGAAACAAAAAAATTGACATCTCCCGTTCAGATCTACGCATTAGGAGGACTTGGCGAAGTCGGAAAGAACATCTACTGCATCGAAAATGACAATTCCATTCTCATCATCGACTGCGGTGTCATGTTCCCCGATGACTCCATGCCTGGAATCGACTATGTCGTTCCTGATTTTACCCACCTCGTCGAGAACGAGAGCAAAATCAAAGGCCTTGTCATCACCCATGGCCATGAAGACCATATCGGTGGCATTCCCTTCATCCTGAAGCAGATCAACATTCCCGTCATCTATGCGCCAAAGATTGCTGTCGCCTTGATTCAGCACAAGCTGGAAGATGCCAGAATCCCCACCCGCACACCCATCAAGGAATACAAGGAAGATGATGTCCTGAAATTCGGTGACTTCAAGGTCGAATTCTATCACGTCACCCATTCCATTCCGGATTCCTTCGGTATGTGCATCACAACCCCGCAAGGAACAATCGTGGAAAGCGGAGACTTCAAGATCGACCTCACACCGGTCGACCATGACTTCGATATCTCCAAGCTGGTCAAATTCGGAGACCGTGGAATCGATCTTCTCATGGCCGACTCCACCAACGCCGAAAGAGAAGGCTATACCAATTCCGAACACACGGTTCTCAAGGGCATCACCGATGTCTTCAACGAAGCCAATGGACGACTCATCATCTCCACCTTCGCCAGCAACATCTCCCGTATCGAACAGATCATCGAAACCTCCATCCGCTTCAAGAGAAAGATCTTCGTCTTCGGGCGTTCCATGGAATCCAATATCGATGCCGCCAGAGACTTCGGCTACATCCATTGTCCGAATGAATATCTTGCAAGACCGGAGGACCTGAAGAGCCTTCCACCGGATCAGATTACCATCCTCTGCACCGGTACGCAGGGTGAACCAATGGCCGTCTTATCGAGAATTGCCCGTGGCGATCATCGCTACATCCATATCATTCCCGGAGACACCATCGTCTTCTCCTCCAGCGCCATTCCGGGAAACACCTCGAGCATCAATGCCCTGATCAACCAGCTGACAAGACTCGGTGCGGATGTCATCACCAATTCCGCCTTCACGAACCTTCATGCATCCGGTCATGCCTCCAAGCAGGAAATGAGACTTCTTCAGAAACTGGCCAGGCCGAAATATTTCATGCCCGTCCATGGCGAATACCGCATGCTCAAGCTTCATGCGAGAATCGGTGTCGAATGCGGACTTTCCCCTGACCATACCTTCGTCTGCGAAAACGGAGATGTCCTCTATCTCATCAACCACAAGGTCTCAAGAGGTGGAAGAGTCCATGCCGATAGCATCTACATCGATGGAAAATCGCCGATCGGATTGACCACCAGCGTCATCAAGGACCGTTCCACATTGATCAATGAAGGCATGGTGTCTGTCTTCGTTCTTCTCGACCCGAAATCCAACAGGATGATGGCCGCTCCGATTGTCGAATCCAAAGGATTCATCTCAGCCAACAAGAAAGGCTTGCAGAAGAAGGCATCGGAAATCATCGCCATCGAAGTCAATAAGCTTCTCTCTTCCGATCGAAAGGTCACCTACATGGAAATCAAGAACGCCATCAAGACTTCCTGCAATCGATTCATGTATCGAGAATCCCACCGCAATCCGATGATCATCCCGGTCATTCTCTCCTGCAATAGCGAGGCATAAAAAATGATCGTACTTGCAAGCCAGTCTCCACGAAGAAAAGAAATCCTCAAGGAGATTTTAGGAGATGTTCCATTCGAATGTATCCCGAGCAGCTTTGACGAAAGAAAGATTCATGAGAAGGATGTTAGAAAGCTTTGTCTAGTCGAGGCACAGGGAAAAGGCCTTGCTGTCAGCAAGGACCATCCAGAGGATATCATCATCTCCAGCGATACCATGGTCTCCTATAAAGGGGAACAGCTTGGAAAGCCAAAGGATCATGATGATGCCTTGAATATGCTCCGGAAGCTTTCCGGAAACAGTCATGAAATCGTGACTGCCTACAGCATCCGAAAAGGGGGCGAAGAACTTCGTCACCGCGTCGTCGTTGCCAAGCTTTTCATCGAAAAGATGGCAGATTGTGAAATCGAGGCCTACCTCGATACCCTATCTCCGTATGACAAAGCCGGCGGATACGGCGTCCAGGACAAAGACTTCATCAATTCGAGAATCTTAGAAGGCGATATGTATACCATCATGGGCCTTCCGAAATACGAATTGGAAGATGACTTATACGATTTGAAGATCATCGACTGAAAAGAAAGACTGTCCCTCTCCTTATCGAGAATATCGATAGGGAAGAAAGACAGTCTTTTTCTATGCTTCGTCAAATCGTCGAATCGTAGAGGAATTCCGGTGTGATTCTGAACTTGATGCCTTCTTTCTGAAGAAGAGCAATCACCTTCTTGATTTCCGTTGCTCTGCCTTTCATGAAGGCTCCGCCTTCAAGAAGAATTTCCTTGCTCTTCAGAAAATTGAGAGCAGAAAGAGATGAAATTGCCTTGATCTGATCTGCTGACGCATCCTCATTCTTTTCCAAGACAATCGTATATTCCTTTGCATCCCATTCGATTCCTTCCGCAATGGTGGTCGCATAGGCATATCCACAGGATTCGCATTCATATTTTTTTGCAGATCCAGCAATGGTCACTTTCATCTCTTTTCCGCAATTCGGACATTTCTTATCCATTTCTAGATTCTCCTTGTCTCATCATCAAAAAACTGCCAAGCACCGGAAGAATATGATTCCGATCCCTGACAGTCCTTTTTTCATTTCTGTGAATTGACCTTCTTGACGTTTTCCTCAAGAAGACGTGAGAATTCCTCGCTCATCGAACCGATGACGAAGACAACCTTGTTGTTCATGAACATGACAGAGGAGAGCTCCTTGTTGATTTCCTCTTTGTCGGCAAGAGAGATGTCCTTGAGCAGGACAGTGACTCTGCTTCCCTTCTGAGTGATGGAAACGATATTGTCATTTCCTCCAAAGCAGGTGGATAGCTTTCCAGCCGACTGTTCGACCTTCTCGTTGATTTTTTCTTCGGCTTCCTTGATCATCTTTTTCTTTCTGAAATGAAGATAGAGGATGACGAAAAAAGCAAGAACGACGGCAACGGCAAGAAGAATGATGATTAAAGTAAGAGACATATCTATTGATTTTTATTCCTTTCCGGTGAGATTCTTTCTCAGTCTGGCAATGTAGGATAATTTTCTGAAATGAAGCAAGGAGACATATTCTTCTTTCCGATGGGAAAAGGTGAATTTCTTGCCTTTGAATTTCGTCTTGTGTCCGCCGTCGATGTAGATTTCCATCGTCGAGGTTCGATCGATTTCAATCTGAAGTTCATCCTTTCCGGTCAGAATGGCTTTCGTGATCGGATTGACAAACAAGCGATTTCGGCAGGCTGCCAAAAGGCAGAACTGATAGATATCCGGTCCATGGATAATCAAAGGGGAACCTAAGGAAGCTAAAAAGCCTGAAGATCCGGTCGGTGTTCCGACAACAATGCCATTGCAGCGGCTCTGGGAAAGAAGTTCTCCATTGACGTAAAGATTCAGGAAGACTGTCTCTCCGGACTGAATGGCGACATCATTGATGCAATGCTGTTCTTTTCCATCGATGGTGAAACGATAGAAAGGAAGGGATTCGATCTCCGGCTTGCTGAAGAGAATATCGTGAATGAAGGCATCAATCTCGTTTTTCTGGTAATCCGCATAGAAGCCAAGGTGTCCGGTATTGAAAAGAACATAGCGAACCTGTTTTCCACGTGGCAGTTTCGGATCATGAACCGCTCTCAGAAAAGAACCGTCGCCTCCAAGAATGATGATGAGATCCGGATTTTTCTCATCATAGGTGAATTGATGTTCGATCAGATTGGTTTTGATTTTCTCAATCAGAACAAGATTATTCTCGATCTGCTTGGAATAAACCATAAAGTGAGTTGGTACCATTATGTTATCTCTTTTTATTTCCTTGAATTTATTGTATCATATTAGCAAAGAAAAGAGGTCAGAATATGACGAGCACCAATATTGAAATCGAAGCGAAAATCCTTCTCAGCAAACAAGATCATGACAAATTGATCAAATCCTTGAACTTCCCAGAGGAAAGACTCAAGCAGACGAACTATTATTTCGATAGCAAAGATCAGATTTTGAAGAAATTCAATATGATTTTGCGTATCCGTCAGACAGATGGAAAGTATGTTCTCACCATGAAAGCTCCGCTCAGCGAAGGCTTATTGGAGAAAAACCAGAATCTGAGTGATGGCGAAGCCATCAATCTCATCGACCATAATGTCTTCCCGAATGGTGAAATCGATGAATTCCTCAACATGCTTCAGATTGATCCGAAGTCGATGGTTCTTCTTGCCACCCTCACCACCAGCCGTCGTTTTGTCAAATACAATGACACCAAGCTGGACCTTTCCCAGAACTCCTATGGAGACAAGATCGACTATGAATTGGAATGCGATTCCGATTCCGCCATTCTTTCCCAGAAGACATTGAAGGAAATCTGCCAGAAGAACGGCATCGCCTATGTCCCCAACACACTCTCCAAGGAGCAAAGAGCCATCACCAACGCATTGGGAAAATAATTTTCCTTGCCTCGCTATTTCTCATTTGATACAATATGCACCGTGCCTTTTGGCACAAGACAGTTCGACGTTACCATCCTGTCTCTAAACAAAACTAGGAACAATCACGCTTGTTTATCCAAGGCGTCTTTGTTCGACGCCTTTTTTTCATGGAGGAACAAGTATGAACGAAAAAAAAGACATCGGTTTCTGTAAGAAAATCTTCCTGACCTTAAAAGATTTCTTCAATCCAAAGGACTGGCTCCGAACATTGCGCAGTGTTCCTGGCATGGCACTTGCCTTGATCACCGTCGCGAACATTTTGATGAACGTCCTTGCCAACAAATCCATCATTGAACTCGCATTCCCGAATTCCGATTCCTATTGGCTTATCCAGGATGCCGGCGTCTGCCTCAGCTGGATTGGCTTCTTGGTCGGCGACCTGTTAGTCAAGAACTTCGGCGCCAAGCATGCAATCCGCGTGAATCTGACCGCTCTCTTCATCTCGCTATTTGTCTCCCTTCTTCTGTTTGCGGTCAGTGTCATCCCGGGAACCTGGTCTCCGGAATTCAATTATGCGGATGCTTCCACAGCCCAGGCTGTCAAGGATTCCATCAACTCCGTCATGGGCAATGTCTGGTATGTCATCCTCGGCTCGGCCTTGGCCAGTGCGGTCGGATTGATTGTCAACAATATCACGCAGGATCTGATCCTAAACAAAATTGAAGCCAAAAAAGGCAACCATTATTGGGTCTACCTCATTGCCGCTGCCTTATCGACCATCTTCGGACAGATCTTGGACAACTTCGTCTTTGCCAGCGTCGTCAGTGTCCACTTCTTCAACTGGACATGGCTGACGGCCTTCATGTGTTCTTTGGATGGCGCAATCTTCGAACTCATCATCGAAATGGCCTTCACCCCTCTCACCTATCATATCTCGAAGAACTGGGACAAGAACCATATCGGTGTGAAATGGATGGACGAAAAGAAGGAAGAGTCGATCAAAGCCTGAATTCTCTCCCCACAGGACCTCTGTGGGGCTTTTCTTTTTCCTGTTTTCCGTTTACAATCTTTTTCGTCATCAAGGAGAATCTATATGAATCAGCAACAATTGGAAGAATACGCACGTCTGATCGTGAAAGTCGGCGCCAATGTCCAGAAGGGACAATATGTCGTCATCCGCACCGGACTCTATAGCGAGGATTTCTGTGCCATGGTCAGCAAGGAATGCTATCTTGCCGGTGCCAAGAGAGTCTTTGTCCACTATACCAGCGCAAAACTGGATGCCATCGACAATCTTTTCGCCTCTGAGGAAGCCTTGAAGGAAATTCCTCTTTTCGAAGAGGAATGCCATCGTTTCATGCTCAAGGAACTCCCTGTCCTGATCTGGCTGGACGGAGATGATCCAGACGGGCAGAAAGGAATCGACAACGAAAAAGCCAGCCGCATCAGACAGGCCAAATACAAGATTCTTGGAAAATACCGCGAAGAAAGAGAAAACAAGTTCCAGTGGACCATCGCCGGTGTAGCTAGCCCAGAATGGGCAAAGAAGGTCTTTCCGAATGATCCAGATTGTCTTGAGAAGCTCTGGGATAAGATTCTTTATACATCCAGAGTCGATGAAAATGCCGTGGAGAACTGGGTCAAGCACAATGAGAATCTCAAGAAGAGAAGTGAAATCCTCAATTCCCTCCACCTGAAGGAACTGCGCTATCATTCCAGCAATGGAACAGATTTCACAGTCGGACTGATCCAGGGTGTCCGTTTTGAAGGTGGATCAGAGACATGCCTATCCGGCATCGAATTCCAGCCAAACATCCCGACGGAGGAAGTCTTCACTTCCCCGATGAAAGGAAAAGCGGAAGGTATCGTTGTTGCCACAAAGCCACTCAGTTATCAAGGACAGCTCATCAAGGACTTTTCCATCCGCTTCCATGAAGGAAAGGCCGTTGAGGTCCATGCCAAGGAAGGAGAAGAGGCCTTGAAGTCCATCCTCACTTTGGATGAAGGAAGTTCCTATTTGGGAGAATGTGCCCTTGTTCCCTATGATTCCCCAATCAACAAGACAGACCTTCTTTTCTTCAACACCCTCTATGATGAGAATGCCGCCTGCCATCTTGCTTTGGGAACCGGATTTACCAATCTCTATCCGAATTTCGAGAAATATAGCGATAAGGAAATCGAATCCTTCGGCATCAACCATTCTCTTTCCCATGTCGATTTCATGATTGGATCCAAAGACATGGATATCAAAGGCATCACCGAGGATAATAAGGAAGTGCAGATCTTCAAGGATGGCAATTTTGCCTTCTAGATCATTCCTCGATTCTTTCTTCGACAATCTGATATTCTCTCTCCTCTTTGCCTTGTAGACAAAAGGAGATGGCATAATCCCGATAAGAGAAGCTCTCTAGATAGAAATCCATTCCGTTATAGGTGAGATTTCCTTTCTTACATGGGATCTCTTTAAGAGAAGAAACACAGAGTCCACATCCCAATGCTTTTCCAAGCGCTTCTTTTCCTGTCCATCCGAAATAGAAATCACGCGGAGAGGAAATCATCTTTCTATCTTCCTCATTGAAGGCATAATCCAGGACACGATTCCTCATGTTCTGGATTTTTTCGATGTCGATTCCGCATTCCCTCTCATCCGAAAGGAAAACAACATATTCTTCGCTGTGGGCCAGATTGAAGAAGCATCCTTCCTTATAGGGTTTTCCATATTCGTTATAGGTGAGTTCTTTGTCCTTTGGGGTATATTTCGAAATGAAATACCCAGCTCCCAGAGACTGGAGCTGATGCGTTTCTTCCTGGAAGGAGAGAGATTTCTTCTTTCTTTCCTCATCCAATGTCTGCAAAAGAAAATCTCTTTTCTTCCTGATTTCCGTCAAAGACAAAATATGAATCTTCAATTCTTTCATGCTGTAATGATAAAGGAATTTCTTTTTCACTGCAATGAGAAAGAGATGCCTGTCCAGCACTTATTTCGTTATTTTTGCGGCAGTAGATTCATTTTACTGCCGCAAAAATATTTTTCAGTTGGCGAATTTGACAAGCAGATAGGGTAATGTTCTACAGATTTTATCAGGAAGAAGGTGATTTTCCGATTGTCAAAGCGATAAGGTATTTGTGTAGGATTGTCGAAAAAGCACGAAATCAAGGAACTTCTCAACACGCATGTGCAAATCGGGATTGTATTTCATTCGAAAAATCGAGCAAAAAAGCCAATGAGTATAAACCCAATGAATGAATCGTGCTATAATTTTTCTCATCTTTGAAGGAGGCAATATGCATCGACGCTCTAGTGAAATCATTTCCCGACTGACAACCATTTCAATTCTTTCCGCCTTGGGGTTCATCCTGATGGCATTCTGTCGTTTTCCGTATCCTTTTGCCCCCTGGCTCATGATCGAGATATCCGATCTTATCGTCCTGATCGCCTATGCCTTATACGGCTTCTCCGGAGGCATATTGACAGCCCTGCTCAAAACTGGCTTGGACCTGCTTGTCAATGGCGTCACCGGTATCGGTGGCATTGGAAACCTGACCGCGTTATTGACCTCGCTTCTTCTTGTCTTCTTCCTCTTTTTGACTTCCCATGTCTTCAAGTGGTTCAAAAAAGGTTTCCGTTTCCGAATTCTGAGCTATGGCGTGATTGTTCTATCCATGTCGATTCTTCTCACCTTCCTGAACTTCTTATTCATCACGCCGACTTATATGACTGGACAATTCACCACCTGCTTTGATACTCTGGCCGTCGATCAGACATTGAATGGATTCCAGTCGATGGGCATTACGAATTCATCCTATTTCCTTTTGATATTCATCATCTATTTCCCATTCAATCTTTGCAAGGATGCCTTGATATGCTTTGTCTATGAACTTGTCTTCAATCGTCTCATCTTCGTCGTCATGAACCGTTCTCCTTTCTTCAAGAAATATTTTGTCGGTTCCGTCTTCAGGAAAAAAGAGGACAGCGAAGAAGAAAAAAAAGAAGAAAAAGAAGAGAAGCATGAGCTATAATGAATCCATTGAGGAATTCTATCTATGAAAAGTGGTGTCAAAATCTGTTACATTCTATCGATTGTCTTCAGTGCCATTCTGGAGGTCGTCAATCTGATTTTCATTGTCCCGAACTATGTTTCGTCAATCGAAACACTCCAGAACCTTTCGAACGGTTCATCTGTCGCCTATAATTCATTCTACACGTATTATTTCACTATCGTCCGCCTTGTCCTTGCCACACTTTTCATTCTCGGCCTGATTGTCGCCCTGATCTGTAGCATTCTCTTCTTAAGCAAGGTGCAGGATGATACCTACTACAGATCGAAGAAGAATGGAATCTATATCGCAAGCATCATCCTAGGAATCTTTTCTTTCCCGATGATTCTTGCTGGACTGTTCGCTCTGATCGATCCTGAGAGGAAGAACTGAGGCAATTGCTTGGCGCAGTTGCCTTTTTCATTCATCATGCCGAGATATCGAAATAGTTTCACGTGTTTTTAACATTTTTTTAGATTAGTAAGAATGGAGCAAAACGCAATTTCATTTTCACTTTTAAATCGCTTACATTCCATATAAAATGAAGATAGTTTCAATGAGGTAACCCTATCATGTTCAGAAAAAATCGCGAAAACGGAATTCTCCTGCCCATTTCAAGCCTCCCTGGCAAATACGGCATCGGAACGCTCGGAAAAAACGCCTATCAGTTTGTAGATTTTTTGCATTCGAACAAAGTCAACATCTGGCAGATGCTTCCCTTGAACGTCACCAGCTATGGCGATTCCCCCTATCAGTCTCCTTCGAGCAACGGATTGGACTACTACTATATCGATCTCGACATTCTCATTCAAAAAGGCCTATTGAAGAAAAAAGATGTCGAGTCTGTCTCTTTTGGTGACAATGAAAGAAGAATCAATTACGGTCTTCTGTTTGACAATCGCGTCAAAGTCCTGAAGAAGGCCTTCGAAAACTTCAACGTGAAGGAAAATTCCTTCGTCCTTTTCGAAAAGGAAGGCAAATACCGTGATTTCGCATTCTTCATGACCATGAAGGAACTCCATCAGTTCCGTCCATGGTATGAATGGAAGGAAAAAGACTATTCCCATGAACTGGAAGAAAAGATCATCCATGACAACTATGGTCTTTATCTCTTCTATATCTGGACACAGTATGAATTCCTAAATGAATACAGAGCCTTGAAAGCCTATGCCAATGAAAAAGGCATCAAGCTGATGGGTGATATGCCGCTTTATCTCGCCCTGGATTCCATCGAAGCCTACAAATATCCAGAGATGTTCCGTTTCGACGAGAACCATAATCCCACCATCGTCGCCGGCTGTCCGCCAGACTACTTCAACGAAGATGGCCAACTCTGGGGAAATCCAATCTATGACTGGGAAGCCATGAAGAAGGATGGCTATTCCTGGTGGAACAGGAGAATCGAATCCAATCTCGAATTGTTCGATATCCTCCGTATCGATCATTTCAGAGGCATTGCCGCCTACTATACCATTCCCTATGGAGCCGAGAATGCCCGCAAGGGAGAATGGGTCAAGGGACCGGGAATGGACCTCTTTGAGGGAAAAGAAGATCTTCCGATCATCGCCGAGGATCTCGGCTTCATCGATGACATGGTCAAGGAACTGCTCGAGAAATCCGGCTATCCGGGAATGAAGGTTCTCGAATTCGCCTTCGACGGCCAGAAAGACAATGACCACAAGCCCTCCCAGGCCAGATACAACTATGTCTGCTATACCGGCACTCATGACAATGACACAATCCTAGGCTATCTTGAGTCCTTGAATGAAAAGGATTATCTCACCTTCAAAGAAGACGTGAAGAAGGAATGCGAGCTCTTCGCCGTCGAATATCATGACGAGGACAAGAAGGCCCTCACCAAGACCGTGGATTGCCTCTGCTATGCCTCTCCCTGCCGAATCGCCATCCTCCCATTCAGCGATATCGCCCTGTTCGGAAGCGAGGCCAGACTGAACGTTCCAGCCATCCTCTCGGATAAGAACTGGACATTCCGCTACCTTGAGGAAGATTTCTCCAAGGAAGTCAGCGGATTTTTGAAAACTGCGATCGAAACCTACAATCGAGGATAACTCCTTTCGGAAATGGCACTGCAAAATGTGCCATTTTTTCTTTCTTTTCCTTTATTCAGGAAAAGAAATCGATATAATAGTTGTCTGTAGGAGAAAGAAAAATATGGCCAGAATCATTCTTGTCGGTGGAGGCTCATCCTCCGGAAAGTCGTATATCACAACAAACGTCATCCAAAAACTCGGGACGGATCAGATTACCCGCATTTCCATCGATGATTTCTACAAGGATCAGACCAATGTCTCCATGGAAGAAAGAATAAAAGTCAACTATGACCATCCGAAAGCCTTCGACTGGAAACTGATGAGAAAGCAGATTCTCGACCTCAAGAACGGCATCGCCGTGGAAAAGCCAGTCTATGACTTCACCATCCATAATAGAAGCAGCAAGACCGAGCATATCGTTCCAAAGAAGATTGTCGTTGTGGAAGGAATCATGGCTTTGGTCGATAAACAGCTTCGCGATCTCGGCGATCTGAAGGTCTTCATCTCAGCAACACCAGAGGTACGATTCTTAAGACGATTCATCCGTGACCATACGGAAAGAAAAAGAAGCTACGAGAACATCGTCAGCCAGTACATCACGACGGTCGCTCCGATGTATGAGGAAATCGTCAAGCCTTCGAGCAACTATGCCGACCTCATCATCAACAATGATGGCATTGCCAATCTTGCCATCGATGTCCTGACCTGTGTCTTCCTCGATCAGCTTCAGAAGGCCAGCGATGGAAAGGAACATGTCTCGAAGCCGTCCAATGAATTCTCTGAGGATGTCCTCAACAAGGTCTTCCAGGGTGCAATGAAGGATTGATACACATTTTTTGAAGAAAAAGTCGATTTTATATTGACTATCAAAGGCAAGTAGTATAAAATTATTTTCGCTTGAAATCTCAAGCGGAAATTTTGGGGCTGTAGCTCAATTGGGAGAGCGCCTCCATGGCATGGAGGAGGTCGAGGGTTCGATCCCCTTCAGCTCCACCATTAAAAAAGTAGACGAACTCCAGTTGTCATTGGATGCTTCGGTGTAAAGGCAAGTCAACATTGCCTGTCATAGAACGAGAATAGATAGTGGTGAAAGCCACTATTTTTCTTTTATCTACAGAGCCGTTTTATACAAAAAGGGAGTTGAATTCCCTAAAATACTAAAGTATAATGGATAAAAGGTGTGCATTCCATGATTGAAAGACATATTTATCGTCAAATATTGGATAGTGTGAAATCGAGACCTGTGACACTCATCACTGGGGCAAGACAAGTCGGAAAATCGACCATCGCTTTTGAATTCGAAAAAATGGGTTTTAACTATGTCTCGCTTGACAGTTCCAGAGATAGAGAATTGGCGAACAACGATCCGGATCTGTTCTTGCAATTGCATCCTTGGCCATTGATTATCGATGAGGTACAGCGTGCTCCGTCTCTCTTTGGCGCAATCGAAGAAATCATCAATAATGAGAAAAGAAAAAGAACGGATAATTACGGAATGTATCTGTTGACAGGTTCGCAGATGTATAAACACATGAATGGCATCACGGAATCTCTGGCAGGCAGAGTATCCATCATTCATATGATGCCTCTTTCGAGAAACGAAATTCTTCAAAGAGATGAACCGGTCTTCGATTTCGACCTCGTGAATATACAAAGGAGAGCAACCAAAAATCCACTGACAGCCATTGAATTGTTCGATGATATCGTAAAAGGATTCTATCCGGAACTTTATAGCAATAACGGATTGAAGGTTCAGAAGTTTTATTCCGACTATGTTGAGACCTATATCGAGAGAGATGTATCTGAAATGCTGAATGTAAAGGACAAGCTCCTATTCAGACGTTTTATGGAACTTATCGCATCCTTGACGGGCGAGGAACTGATTTACGACAATATCGCCAATATCATTGGTGTGGATAAAAAGACAATCATTTCATGGCTCAGTGTTCTCATGGCCGGCGATATCGTTTATTTGCTTCGGCCATATAATGAAATCTCAATTTCAAAAAGGATTGTCAAAAGACCAAAACTCTATTTCTCTGATACAGGGTTGGCCTGTTATCTAGCCAAACTGACGAATGGTGAAGTATTAAGATCCAGTGCATTTTCCGAAAGATTTATCGAAACATATATCATCAATGAGTTGAAGAAAAGTTATGTCAACAATGGCACAGAACCGAATTTCTATTATTATAGAGACAATAATATGAATGAAATTGACTTGATCATCATTCAGGATGGCAAGCTGCATCGTGTCGAATGCAAGAGCGGAATCCGCTTCAATAACAGTGCGGTCAAAGGATTCAGGCAATTGGATAAGACGAATTATCAAATCGGATCAAAAGCAATCATCTGCAATTCAGATACGGTTTATTCCTTAAATGACAACGTCTATGCTTTGCCGATTTCAGGCATTTAGGAATTACTTTGCATCAATAGTGATAATGATTTTACAATTGAATTTTCTCTAAAGAAGATAGAAATCAGATAGCGAAATAACCGAAGAAGAATTTGCAGTATTCGCTGTTCTCAAAGCCAATAAAAGCGTGATAAAAGATGAAGTCATCGAGGAGACCGGTCTTTCAAGCCGAACAATTGATCAAATCATGCAATCATTGAAAAAAAGAATCGGTTCATCGGAATCACCTTCCATGAGAGAAGTCCATCAAAAAAAAGGAAGCTGTCAGCCAAACACTGATTGCTTCCCTTTTTGTTTTGCTTCTAGTCGTACCAGCCTGAATAATCCGAAGTGACACCCGTCAAAGTGATAGTTCCTTTTTGGATTTTGCTGTTTTCGATATCATAGCAGGAAATGACTTCTGTCGTTCCGGATAGAATCGATGTCGGGATGATGTAGAATTCATATCGATTGTTTCCAATCGAAGTGATCACAACATCGAAATCAGCCAATTCATCACCCGATGCAAAATTATCAGTCGAAATATAGGTATCCTTGTTTTCTTTGATGATCGTCTTTAGATAAGAAGGAATATCCAGCCCAGTTTCTTTCAGCTTGATTGCATTATTTTTGCATTTTATCGTCATCCATTTTTTCCGAATCTTCAGCACTGATGATTCATTATTTTTCACCTCAATCGAACTGAAATCATCCTTTGTCAAGATTCCTTCATCCGTCTTGATCATGATGGCTGTGATATCATCAGCTGAGAAATCCGCGAAGCTATATTCACCAGCCATGATGCAAGTCTTATTCGTCGTGATGGAGGAATTGTCCTTATCAACATTGATGCCTTCTATAGCCTTGCCATTCTTATTGCAAATACGAATTCCACCGAACATCGATTGAATATGATTTTCACCATCATATGTCGGAGATGATTCTCCGGCGAAACTTAGGACCAATTTCGGTTTCGAAATTTCGACGTTCAGACTCTCATTGGTGATAGAGATTTCATAGTTTTCACTCACATCCATTCCAGTATTAACAATTTTCACATTCTTCTTGATTTTCTCAAGATCGATGGAATGAGTTCCAATGGAGCAATCCTCAAGATCGTATCCACTAAAGGAAATAGAATCACCACTGCGAAGGTTACCCGATTCCATTGTCTTTCCAAACAAATCCTCTTGTGTAAGGGCCACCTTTGTCGTCCCTGGATAGGCCACTTTATCAATGGATGAATCTTGCAGTGTGAGAGAGATTTTTCTCTTCTTGACATTGTAGTAGGTAAACTGATTTTTATTTTCCAATTCCATCTGCGAGGAATCATTCGGACTCCATGTCAGTGTTATCTCTTCCGAGGCTGCAGAATATGTATAAGTAATAGACTTGATCTCAGGAACCAAGATATTGTCCTTGACGGTGGTTAAGGAACAAGTCTCATCTCCGACATAAGAAACTTTAACCTTGCTATCAAAATCGGTTGGATGAATATCCGTCGAGGCTTCGCTTCGATCAGCAATATAATTGAAGGATGGCGTAAACTCCTTCTGATTATCCTGATACCAATCATAATTTTCGTCGACATCCACTGAGAACTTGAAATGGACTTTGCTGATTGTGAATTTGAGTTCATCAAAACTCTCCTCATTTTCCTTGAACTGATAGTTCTCTGTCACATCAATCGGATCTTCACCACCTCCGGGATCTTTTAGAATCTCATAGTCGTAGTAGTCAGACCATAGATAGGCTTCTTCTCTTGCCTTGCTTGGCAAGTCGCTTGTCTTCTGCTTGAGAACAAAGGTTTCACCTTTCACGAGTCCAGTAACTGTGACTTTCAGATAATGAACATCATCATTCGAAGGCTTCTTGGTCCCGTCGACATAGAGCCCCCACTTCTTCCCATCTTCATAGGCATTGGTGGTATATGTAATTCCATTTGAGCCTTCATAACTCAAATCAGTGGTATCAATCTTGATAGACAAATCATTCTTTTTATTGATTGTGACCTTCGGGAACAAATCGTCGATGAATTTGACTTTCAAAGGATTCACTTTATCCGTCGTTGACATCGAAGATCCATTTGCTGAAATGCTGACATATTCTATATCCTTTTCGTAAAGCTGATACGTTCCTGCTGTCGCTTTCAATGAATCATTCTTGAAACTAAGCGACAATGTTGCACCATCTGGATAATCAATTCCTTCGATATCTTCGTCAACCAGTTCGAAAGCATCATTTGCTTCAAGTGCAGGATTTCCATCATAGTCCTTTTCAATGGATTCTTTTGTACATTTCAATGCAATGACAGGGATCTTATATTCGAGCTGGGCGGTATCATACCATTGGGTATCACCAGCAACCAAGGGATCTCCATTTTCATCCTGATAGCATCCTGTCACATCCTCTCCTTTTGAATTGACGATTTTCCATGTCAGGCAATCTGCCAAATCATAGGTTCCTTCTTTCAGTTCAGGACCTTTTTCATCTTTCCAGGAGAAAACGACATGATCTCCGTTTATCAATCCTTTGCCATCATCATGCTCGCTATCACTATGTTTGACTTTCTCATTATAGATAGCATAAGGTGCATACGTTTTGCTTTCCTCAGTTTCACCATTCGAACTCGAAGGTTCCGTATATTCAGAAATATTTGATGGATTGAATTCATTCTTTCCACCTAAATAGAACTTCGTCGATTTCAAGGAGAACTGGAAGGTTCTCCGTTTGATTGTCACTGAAGAGAAATTCTTATTCGTGAATCGGAAATCAATCTTATCCTGTGTGATATTCACATGATCAGAAGATTCGGTGATCAGATTATAATTCTGAGCATCAATGGTTAAAGTTTCTCCGACAGTAGCAGAAGGCTTTGCATCACCGGTAAAACTGAACATGGAATCCATTGAATAATTTTTTGCCAATTCATTATCCTCATTGTCTGGATAGAAATCCGAGTCTTCCGCATACTTGAAAATGGAAAGTGGATTGCTGACATTTACACCATCAAGCTGACCATAGAAAGAAGAAATCGAATCTGCAGTCCATGAGGAGTTCGATTCCATCACCAGCTGAACTCTTTTTATTGTCAGGGTTCCGAAATTTGCTTCGATGTTATAGCAATTGGTGACGTCATCGCCTTTCTCGTTTACAACCTTCACCTCGAAATAGTCATTCATATCATAGGATTGAGAAATCTTCTCTCCTGTAGAAAGCACATCATTTCCATTCAGCTGATGGCTCTTATCTTTATACTCAACCTTGATCTCATCATTCGGAGCAAGTCCCTCAACATTCTTTTGTTTTGACGTCACTTCGTCTGCACTGACATTCTGCCCGTCATAGTAATGAGTGACATCGTCAAAACTCACACTCAGATCTCTCTTGCTCAAGGAAAGAGAATCATTCTCATTATCCTGATAGGTGATCTTATAGTTTTTCGTCACATTATTTCCACTTGCATCATAGATTTCAGCATGAAGAGAATGCGTCAAAGCCGTTGAATCATCTCCTTGGCTTCCAAAGGTGATTTCTCCAGCTTTGGCCAAAGTGATTGATAGAGAATATTCCCCGTTGACCGGTGTTTGATTTTTTGTCGAACCATAAATCTTGCCTGTCGACTCTTCCACGATATTGATGTAGTGACCTTCGACTAGTCCTTTTTCTTCAGCATTCTTTGTGAAATGGAATTTAGCAGTCAATGTATTGCTTCCATATTCGCCAGAATCACCTAAGAAGGAAATCGTGATCGGTCTAGCCGTGATCGTGTAATGAGGCTTTGTGACATTGAGGTCGTAATAGTCTGTCGCATCCGCACCTGTTCCCGCCATTTCGAGATGAGTTTCAAGACCGGCAAGTTCTGTCTTATCACTCACATCGACAATAGGGGTAAACTCCGTATGCTTCACTTCCACATCGCCATCAAGATTGTTCGAGATGGATGGCTCAGAGAATTCGATTGCTGTTCCATCATAGACTTTCTCGACATCCGGATAGGTGATGGTGATTTCTTTTTTCTTGAAGGTGACGCTCGAATAATCGACATCGACAAACTGATAGCATTCCGTCACATCTTCCCCTTCTTCCGTATCCGATGTCTTATGTATGATCTTGATGGAGCTCTTATCCTCATCGACAGAGAATTGTGCTTCATCCTTTTTCAGAATGGCGGATGTCGAAAGAATATCTCCATCTCCAAGTTTGTCCTTCAAGTCGGATTGTGTCTCCTGTGCTCTGATTTTGTACTCAAGATTCGTGATATCGGTATGGCCATCACGGAAATCGGATGCGAAAAGACTATCTCCATTCCAGGAGACATCGATGCTGATTTTTCTTTTCGTGATTTCCCAAGTTGCTGACCCTGAAGAGGTGATATCGTAGTTCTTTGTCTTATCTTCTCCCGTATTTCTATCCTTGATGACTGGTGTATAGGAATAGGTTCCGTTTCCGATCTTATAGCCGAATGTCGTCGGTTTGTTTTCGAATGTCAGAACATCAGTCGAAGCTAGAGATGTCGATGGATCGATGGTCGGTTCTTCAGGAAGAAGTTCTTTTCCATCGTAGACTTTGGCAAAGGTCTTGTAGTTGAGAAGCAGAGGTCTTTTTTTAATCGCAAATGTACCATTCGCGACTCTCAGTTCATAGTAGATTGTGACGTCCTCACCCTTTTGGTTTTCAATCTTCATGTTTCCATTGTCTTTGACCGTGTTGGAATAAGTTCCGGCATCGATTGCCTGAATCTCCTGTTCAGTCTTCGTATCTGGGATGGTGACGAAATTGGTCGGGTATTTCACAATCGTATCGCCAGAAAGAAGCGGTGTATTCTCTGACAGTGTACCCGATGTTTCATTTTTCTCGAACAAGGCATATCCATCATAGGTTTTCGAATACGAATTCATCGTCATAACGATCGTTTTTTTCTTTATGGTGACATTTTTTGCATTGCAGGCAAAGCTATAGCAGTCCGTACGATCTTCACCGGAAGTCGATTCGACTTTCACACTCGCAAGATCGACCTGTACCTCTGGAGTCAATGTCTTTCCGTATCCATCATAGGTGAAATCATAATCGACAATGCTATCCCCATTGATCAGGCCTTCCGTTGTGATTTCCGGCTTATTGCCATAGTCGATGGAATCGGAAGTGATGGAAATGCTGGCCGCCTTTGGGGTGATGGTGAAGGTATGGATATTTCCATAGGTCTTCTTCATATAGTTGTTGTAGCTATAGGCACGATATTTATAGGTTCCCGGATGAATCGGCTTTTCGCTCGACCATTCATCCAGTTCACTTTTGGAGAATTCGTAGTGGACATTCTTATCGGAAGAAAGGAAGGCATCCGCACTGTATTCAAAGACTTCGCCATATTCGATGCTGTTTCGTTCCATCGTCTTTTCCGAGGTGATGATGCCTTTCGTATTAAAAAGTGTGACGGAAACGGAAGCAACGATGGCAAAGAATCCAAGAATCAGAAAGCGGAAGCGGAAGGCAACCGTCTTCGCTTTCTTGACCTTGAGAATTCGATCTTTGTATTCATCGTATTTCATAGGCTTTCCTCCACTGCATTCAGAATGATGGTGATGTCCGTTATGCCACTACTGATTTCGAAATTGGCTGTGCAATCATTGCCCCAGCGATCGGAGATGAGTATATCCGGCGTAAAGGTATAGGAATATTGTCCATTCTTCAAGGTGAAATTCGCCCTGGTCAGGCTCTCTAAATTGGAAATGGATGCCTTATAGCCAGTTGGAGCACCCGACATGGAAACCGAGATAGATGGCGTGTATGGAAGCTGGGATTCATTGATGTAGAATTCCTTCAGATAGAATACATACACTGGACATTCCTGAATATGCATCGTCAATTCCTTCTTATAGGAAGAAAGCTTCTTTTCTTCGCTATCTTCGAAGGTCAATCCATATCGCTTGGTCACATCCTTATTGTTCATATCCCAAATATAGAAATTCGAACAGATGAATGGATAATAGTTCGCATCCGTTCTGACTTCGTCCTGATACTTGAATGTCGCATGGGCGGTATCACCCTTGGCGAAATTTTCTAAGAATGTCGAAAGCTTGACGTCCTGGAAATTATTCCATATATCGGTAGGATTTGTATAGTCTTCCTCATACTCTTCATTCAATGTATAACTCTTCAGGATAAAAACATCATCGATATCCATCTTCTTTGTGGTTCCATCATACGTCTTCAGATATTCTTCCCTGAAGGCAATCACACCGGATCCATAGACGATATCATCCTCTTCACCAGAAGAAGAGTCGGATGTACTTGATGTATCCGAAGAAATCGACGAATCGGAAGAGATAGATGAATCAGAAGAGATAGATGAATCGCTCGAATCGATGGAAGAATCGATTGAGGAGGAAATCTGGTCCGTATTGTCATATTCTCCGTCCAGGTCTGTGCGAGAGGACGTATTGTCGACTCTCTTCCATCCGGAGCCATCGATATAGACTTCATTCCAGGCATGGCACTGCTTCAGCTTCACAGAATAAAAATAGGTGCCATCCCCATTGTCGACAGGATTCATCACAAGATAGCCACAGACGATTCTTGTTGGAATCCCTAAGGCACGATAAAGATAGTAGCTTGCCGAGGCGAAATTGTTGCAGATTCCATGATCGGATTTCTCAAGCATATAGAGAGCATAATTCTCATTCTTGGGAATCGAGGGTTCATTATAGTAATAGTTCTCATGAAAAAAATCGGTGATGTCCTCCACCAAGGTCGGACTATCGAGATCAAAACCTTTTTCCTTGGCAAAAGAAACAAGCCTTTCTTTCAAGGCTTCTCTCTCCGAGGAATCTCCGGGAAGAAGGGTATACTTCTGATGGACATATTTCCGATATTCTTCCTCTTCCTGCTTCAGGGTCTCATCGAATTCAGCTTCTTTGATCTTTTCTTCGTCGACCTTCGGATAAAAAGTGCCTGAGGATGTCTTCTGGAATGGCTTGCAGGCAACATCGGTGGATTTTTCATTGTCGATGCCATCGGTAGAATAATCCGGCTTGAGGAGATATTGACCAAACCCACCCGTCTTCACATCGAGGGTATAGGTATATTCCTCGGCATTGCTCAACTGGGCTTTCTTTGTATAGTAGCCCAAAGGATTGTAGGTTGTCTTTCCAGTGTATTTTTCTCCGCTTTTGAATCCAGAGCAGAGAGAATCACTCGGCTCTCCCCAGCTATCGCTTCGAAGATAGAAACTTCCATTATAGTTGCTCGTCAGAGTCATGATTTCCACATCTTTTTTCTCGAAGAGATAGTTCAATCCATTCGTTCCATTGGAAATCGAACGGGAGATGGTGTTGAGATTGTCCTGATTGTCCATGATATTCCAGGCCATCAAAATGATGCCGGCAACGGCAATCAGAACCAATAAGATACAAAGGATGTTTCGATAGAAATGTTTCATAATTATCCGTTCTCCGCAATCTTCTTCACGGCCGTGACGCACTCGACATCGTTCTCGCTTCCAAAGAGGCTGTTGAGCAGGTCGATGAGCTCGCCGCTTTTTGCCTTCACCAGAACCGGGTTGCAGCTCGAAAGCTTTCTGAGGACCTTCTTTGCCAGGATGACATCGAGTGCCTCAGAGGACTTTCCGCCGCAGGCGACATAGACCGGGACGAAGACCTTGATCTGTCTCATGATACGGTTTCCGAAGCTGACCTGGAAGTTCTCCCTCAGGTACTTGTCCAGGGAGGAGATCTTCACGAGTTCCCTCTTGGTGAGCCCGTATCTTCTCTGCGCCTCGGCATTGAGGCGGTTGAGCCTCTGGATGGTGATGTTCTTCTTCTCGTATCCGCCCTCGCTCTCAAACGGGGCCGCACGGCTGTCCAGGTCGAGGACGCTGGCACGGTCATAGACCTTGTCGGAGATGGAGAAGGTGGAGTCGTCGTTGTTGGCCGTTCCGATGAACCAGACGTTCTCCGGAAGAAGGAGGGCGCCGTTGATCATCCTCTCGGGATCTCTCTCCATGCCGCTCGAGGCGACCTGGAGGATTCTCGAGTTCTGGTCGGGAAGCTCAAGAAGGGAGAGGAATTCGGCAAAGTAGTATTCCACACGGGCGATGTTGACTTCGTCAAGGACGATGAAGCGGATCGAATCGCTCGTCCCGGCACGGTAGAGAGACGTCAAGAGAGGCGTCTCGCTGAACTTTCCGGTAAATTCGTTATAGTAGCCTAATAGGTCGCTTCTCTCCTTCCAGGTCGGCTGGACGGGGACGACGCTCGTCGGACAGGAGATGAACTTTCCGAAGGCGACGGGAAGGGAGGTCTTGCCCGTACCCGACATACCCTGGAGAAGGATGATCCTCGAGCAGGCCAAGGAGGCGACAAAGGAACGGATGTCCTTCTTCGAATAGTAGAGGTGGAGTTCGCCTGCGGCATAAAGGCGGAAGTTGTCCACGATCGACTCCAAACTGAGGGCAGAATCGCAGACGACATGCTTTGCCACCGGGTTGGTCTTATCGATGAAGCTCAGTGTCGGAAAGCGGCTATCGCTCTCCTCGCCATTGCTGACTTCTGTTTTGCTAACCGCCGGATGGCTTTCTTCTTTCTTTTCTTCAAGAGAGGCAAGAGGTGCTGAGGTCACATTCTTCTTGATTTCGGTCAATTCGATCGTCTCATCCTTGATTTCATCAATCGAATCATTGTAGGCAACCTGATAGATGAAGAGCTTGAAAAGAAGAAAAAGCATGATGAGACTCATCAGAAGGATGACAATCGTATAGAGATTGTTGGTGAACATCGTGATGATCTCATCTTCACCCTGGAAGTAGTTGCGGATGATGGCCATGAAGAAGAGGGTCACCAAAACACCGCCACCAAAAACACCAATCATCAAAAGCGTATATTTGATGATCAGTTTTCGGCGCTGGGATGGATCAGAGACTAGATTATCTTTTTTATCTTTCATATTCACTCTTCTTTGTTCTTTTCATTCGTTTCTTCTGCAGTCGTCTCTTCTTTCTTCTCTTCCTTCGGCATTTTCTTTGCCTTTCGGTTCTGTTTTCTTTCTTCGCGCTTTTGACTTTTATCCATCTTCTTCTGTTGGACATCCTTCTTGATCTGTTCCTTATCGAGCTTCAGGGTCTCCTTGCGGATTCTCTTCTTGGTCTCTTTCCAGGTCTTTTCGAAATATTGGTCGAAAGCGATTTTTTCTTTCTCGAGTTCATTGAAGAATTCCTCTTCGGTGAAGTCCTTCAGAGGAGCTTCCTTATTCATAGCACGGAGATTATGGATCTGGCCTTCCAAAAGAAGCTGATTCTCTTTCAGAGCCTTGATTTCCTCCTGGGCTTTGAGCAGTTCCTGATCGGATGCATCCATCTTCTGCTGAAGTACTTTTTCATTTTTGGCATTCTCAGACTGAAGATCAGATATCTTTTTCTTGTAATCACTATCCATGCGATACATGGCCTGATTGACTTTGCTGATCTCCGTCAGTTTTTCCTGATTCGTCTTGTCTACGCTATTCTGCATCTGCTTCATCTTCTCAGAATATTCTTTGACCTTGGTGAGACTGTTGAGAGCCAATTCGTTGACTCTCTCTTCGATTGTCTTCTCCATTTTCTCTTTTTCTTCTTTGAGCTCTTCCTGGAATTCCAAGGTCAGATGTTTGACTTTGCTCGAAACGGACTGCTTTGTCTCATTGACTTCTTCTTCCTTGTCAGACAACTGTTTTTCGAGAATCTGGGTTCCCTTCTGAAGCATCATGACATATTCTTCCGGAGAAAGAGAGGATTCCTTGATGCTCTTGGAAATTCGCTTCAGGTCGGCAAGAAGTTTCTTGTTTTCTGCTTCCTTCTTTCTCTTTTCCTCTTCGAGGTAGTTCTTCTTTAAGGAATCTTCGATTTTATTTCCATAGACATAGGTCATGTAGCCAGTCAGATAGACAAGGATTGCGAAATTCTCCGACATCTTTGTCGGGAAAGGAGAAATCTTGGTCGTCACCTGTTCGACAGTGAATCCCTTCTTGTCATAGGACTGAAGAAAATTGTACAAGGCCAGGGATTCCTTGAAGTTGTGGTCGAAGCGGAAGATATTGGTTTTGACGATCGGAGGATGCACCATCGCGGCTTTGCTGACTTCCTTCATCAGGGGCGTCATCAAAAGGGATTTTGTCTGATTCAGACAGGTTTTGATCGTGTTGATGGCTTCTTCAGAACTGCTTCTTTTGGATGCGAAGGGATCATTGAGATGGACATCTTCGAAATTCAGTTCGAAACTGAGTTTTCTTAACGGCGTCGACAATGTCTTCTTGATCTTCGTCTTGGCTTCATATTGTCCGGTGATCTTGATGATTTCATTGAGACGGATTTCGATGAACTGGGAAAGATAGATGAGAAGGGAATAGAGGAATCGGTTCTCATAGATAGCAAAATCATTGTCCTTCTGAGGCATCATGAGTTTATCAGGAATGATTTTTCCATTCGTGGAGGCAGGATCGCGGGTGATGTAGTTGGAATGCTTCGAGAGATCGACAACCGTGTCCTTTCCGACTGTACGGACTTTTTCGATGGGAACGACTTCACCATCGGAACGGACGAACTGACGATTCTCCATCACCGCATCGATCACAAAAGGAAGTCCACGCGAAATCTCGTCAACCCAATCTCGGTCGATTTTGCAGATTGATGAAGAGCATTCCAAAGACTCATCCCTGTTGTTCTCATTGTGCATTTCCTCAAGGAATGCCTTGATTTCCTCAACAGGGTTCGTCTTGTCCTGATACTCTTTCAGTGCTCCATAGGTGATATCAAATTCATCCATAATATATTATCTTTCTTTATCCGTTCTCCGCAATCTTCTTCACGGCCGTGACGCACTCGACATCGTTCTCGCTTCCAAAGAGGCTGTTGAGCAGGTCGATGAGCTCGCCGCTTTTTGCCTTCACCAGAACCGGGTTGCAGCTCGAAAGCTTTCTGAGGACCTTCTTTGCCAGGATGACATCGAGTGCCTCAGAGGACTTTCCGCCGCAGGCGACATAGACCGGGACGAAGACCTTGATCTGTCTCATGATACGGTTTCCGAAGCTGACCTGGAAGTTCTCCCTCAGGTACTTGTCCAGGGAGGAGATCTTCACGAGTTCCCTCTTGGTGAGCCCGTATCTTCTCTGCGCCTCGGCATTGAGGCGGTTGAGCCTCTGGATGGTGATGTTCTTCTTCTCGTATCCGCCCTCGCTCTCAAACGGGGCCGCACGGCTGTCCAGGTCGAGGACGCTGGCACGGTCATAGACCTTGTCGGAGATGGAGAAGGTGGAGTCGTCGTTGTTGGCCGTTCCGATGAACCAGACGTTCTCCGGAAGAAGGAGGGCGCCGTTGATCATCCTCTCGGGATCTCTCTCCATGCCGCTCGAGGCGACCTGGAGGATTCTCGAGTTCTGGTCGGGAAGCTCAAGAAGGGAGAGGAATTCGGCAAAGTAGTATTCCACACGGGCGATGTTGACTTCGTCAAGGACGATGAAGCGGATCGAATCGCTCGTCCCGGCACGGTAGAGAGACGTCAAGAGAGGCGTCTCGCTGAACTTTCCGGTAAATTCGTTATAGTAGCCTAATAGGTCGCTTCTCTCCTTCCAGGTCGGCTGGACGGGGACGACGCTCGTCGGACAGGAGATGAACTTTCCGAAGGCGACGGGAAGGGAGGTCTTGCCCGTACCCGACATACCCTGGAGAAGGATGATCCTCGAGCAGGCCAAGGAGGCGACAAAGGAACGGATGTCCTTCTTCGAATAGTAGAGGTGGAGTTCGCCTGCGGCATAAAGGCGGAAGTTGTCCACGATCGACTCCAAACTGAGGGCAGAATCGCAGACGACATGCTTTGCCACCGGGTTGGTCTTATCGATGAAGCTCAGTGTCGGAAAGCGGCTATCGCTCTCCTCGCTCTCCGGATTTTCCTTCTTCGGTGTAAGGGCTGTCGATGACGAAGCATTCTTCACTGGGAAGGAAGCCGTCGAAGAAGCAGCCGGGGAAAGAGCGGTCTCTTCATCTTGGATGATTTTTCGATTGACGATGGTCGTCTTTTTTCTTCTGTTGGAGGAAATCATGATGGCGACAGCCACCGCGATGATCAAAGAACAGAAAATGATGAAATAGATTCTCAATGCTTCAACAGTTGTCAAAGCGTCCATGATATCTTCAGCAACGGTGAGAATCATACTCTGTCCTCCTGCTGCATAGTCTCCTCATCGACATTCTTCTGAGAGAAGGCGCCTGTTTCAGAAACATCGACATTCTGATTTTCCATCGGTGGAATCTCGACTTCGGTTTGGCTGTCTGCTGGGACATCCTCAAAGAAGGTCGGAGCCGGAACTTCATCCATCGGCACGCTTGTCTCCGTGCCTGGCTGCATCGGAGCAGCTTCCGCTTCCGTCGTCAGGCTATGCGTCAAAGTATAGTTATAGTCTGTCAAGAGAGCCTCTGTCTTCGGAAGAGAGAATTCACTATAGAGCTGATCGGAAATGAAATTTTCCAGACTATCTTCCCCAAGAACTCTTTCTTTTGGAAGGTAAGTGACAACACTCGGAAGAATATCCGTGGCAAACACAGAATCCAATACAGCATCGTCATCATGATATAAGGAAGAACTGAAAGCTGCTTCCTCTTCGATGAAATTGATGATATCGTTTCCGATTTCATAGGGCTTGATCTTATTGATGAATTTCTGCAATTCATCGATCTTCTTCCAGGTGGATTCCTCAAGGGCATTGTCTTCCATGAGTCCATCCGCAATATGATGGAAATCCGAAATGGAAATAGCCTGATCCTTGAGTTGTTCCATCTGCCCGTTGTAGGTCGAACAGGTCATCTTGAGAATCGGAGCATAGGTAAGGATATCCTTGTTGGCATATAAACCGGTATCCTGGGGTTCCTTAAGCAGAATGATGAAATAGAGATTCGGAAGCATCTCATATTGTCGATCTCCATAGGGCGTACGGACTTTATGTGGATTGTTCTTGTCGAAGATGGCAAAAAGGAAATCCTTGAGCAGGGAATAGATCTGCGAGGAATTCACACCATCCAAGAAGAGGAAGACAAAATCATCCTTCTTCTTTTTGGCTGCAGCAAAGGCATAGTCGAAGTTGGCCTGGCAGATCAGCTGGTCTTCATTGATCATATGGGAACAATCGATATAGAAAGAGCGGCTCTGGAATGTCTTTTCGACAGCTGCGGACAAATTTCTTCTGCAGAATTTGTTCACATTTCGCAATAAGAGCATTCTCGAATAAAGAAGATGAGAGAGGAAATCGATGGCATTCTTCTTTGGAATATAGACGTGACTATTTCTGCAAGCGGCATCGAAACGCTTGTAGACTTTCTCGCTGGTCATATCGAAGAAGTCATAATTCTTGACAACCTTGATCTTGTTTTCACTGGTCGCTTCGGCCTCATCTTCCAAGTCAGCCAAAGGAGAAACGAATTTCTTTTCCTTCACAGCTGAATTCAAGATGGTCTTGGCATTCAGAGTGACAATGTTGTTGCTCTTCTCGATTTCCTTGTTGTAGATGAACTGATCCTTGGAAACGATGATGATCTCCGTCTTCTTCGGTTTTTCATTCTTCTTTCTTGCCCTGATGGCAAAAAGAAGTCCGCCGAGAAAGGCGATGACACCGATGGCAAAGATAATCAGGGAAACAAAGAAAACTTCCGTAATATTCGCTCCGATCTGGTTGATGATCAGAATGGCAAAGCCAGTCAGGGCAATGATGGCCCCGGAAATCATGGCAAAGGTGTACTGAATTGTCGAATTGGACTGATTGGATAACTTCTTTCCTTTTCGATAGGTAGAAAGCTTCTTGACTTCCTGAAGTTCATTCTGGAGAGAATCTTCTTCATCGAAAGAATCTTCGTTGATATTTGTTTGCGTATTCATGGTTCTCTCCTTAATTTCGAATGACTTCGACGGAAGCCGGGAAGGCATTCTCGTCGATTATGCATTCCGAATTCACATAGCAGACTCGGAGGTTTTCACATTTCTCAAAAGCATTCGGTCCGATTTCTTTGCAGTTCGTAATCTCGACATAATTCAGTTGATAGCAACCTTCGAACGCATTCATTTGGATGCTTGTGACGCTCAGTACGACCTCCTGAAGTGCAGTGCAAGCAGAAAAAGCCCCGACCAGAATCGTACCCACGTTTCCAGAAATATAATTCAAATTCTGACTATTTTGGAATGCATATTCACTGACCTCCAAACTCGATGAATTGAATTGTACACTCCTGAAAGTCGAATTGCTTAAAGCGTAGGGCTGAATCGCTGTCACAGGGTAACCGTTGATTGCCGATGTGACATTCGCATCCGTGTATGTAGAGCCATTTTCTTTCGTGATTTCATAATGATCGCCATAAAGTTCGTAGACGAAATCCGCAGCATAAAAATATCGCTCCGCTTCTGAATAGGAATCAAACCGGAAAACCGCTCTGAAGATCTGATATCCCGCCGTCGATAAGACAGTCAGTCCGACACCCATCAGGCAGACCCATCCCCATTTCTTGAAGAATTTCGTCTTGACGGGATCGACTCTCCTGGAATTGTCGAATGTATCCATCTGGATGCGGAGACGTTCTTTCTTGATCTCCTGGGCATTCGGATAGACGACATCGAAAATTTCGTAGTTGAAGCCCTGGGCATTCTTCGGCATCACTAGAGGATTATTCGGTTCGAAATTATGGAAAGCACGGAAATCCTTCGGCTTGAGCTCATAGACAGCCTCCGAAATGAAATCCCTGTTTGCCGTATAGAAGGTGAATTTCACCTTGAAGGACAGAATCGTATATTTCGAATGATTGTAGAACGTCACCATGGCAAAGCGATGTTTCTCATCTTCATAGAGGTCATAGAAAGAAACCGGCGCCTTGTCATCCAAAAGCGTATGGTATTCGACTCTGCGAAGGAAGGTTAATGAACTCATACATTGGCCTCCTTCTTCTCACCCAATCGGTCTTTTTCAGCAAGACGGATCAGGAAGAAACCGCCAACGGTGAACAAGATAAAAGAGATGAGAATCATGATGAAAAGGAAGGGGGAACGCATTTCGAAAATGGAATAGATGGCACCATTGACCATCCAGACAAATCCGATTCCACAGACAAAGGCACAGGCCGCCGCAAGAATCCCATAGAGGACAGAGGCGATGATGAGATGCTTCATATCCAAGACAAGCGGTGTCTTTTTCACAAAGACGGTGTCTTCATGCTCCATCACCTGGACATAGGCTCCTCTGGCATTGATCGGCGCGAGAACCTCATTGCGGAACTGAGCATCCTCGACGACACATTCCTTGCATTCGATTGGTTTGTTGGCATAGTCGAAGAAAATGACATAGAACTTCACACGATGGATTTCTTCCTTGAAGTCGATCTGAAGAACTTTCTTGGCAGCCTTCTTGTCATAGAAAATGCGATAGGAATCGAAGATATCCTGATTTTCTTTCTCTGCGACATAGTAGGTGAAATCCGAAGACTTCTCTCCTTCCTTGATTCCATCCTGATAGACATAGCGGATCAGAAACTTCGGAAGGACAATGAATGTAACGAAAAGAAGAAGGACGGTACCTAAAAGAATGAATAAAAATCCAAGCATAATCAGTTCCCTTTATTCTTCTTCTGTTTCTTCAATTCGACATAGATGGTCTCACCATTGCTATTCTTTTCTTCGGTGAGAGGAATGAAGTCGGCTTCCTTGTACTGGTTCTCATTCTTGCGATAGGCGATGATGACGGAGTCGGCTCTTCCATTCTCCATGAAGAATTTATGAATCGAAAGACGATAGAATCCGAAAAGAAGCGGGATGACGAAAACCGAAACAGCACTGAAGATACAGGCAAGAATCCAGATGATCCATGGCGCATAGGTCGGATCATTCGGGAAGTTCATCGGAACAACGATGGCGACGATGAAAATCGGAACGACGATGATGGCGGCATAGGTGAGAATCTCAAGCATGGCAAGAAGATTCACTAAGAAGAGTCTTCCTCCACATTCCTTCAAAGTGGCAAAGGCACTATAGATGATATCGGAAAGTCCCATATCCGGATTCTTATAGGCAGCATAGACACCCGCTTCTTTGACCAAGAGGGCGATGATGAAATAGATGAGGGCAAAGACACCAAACGGGATATATAAGAAGTTGATGAACGTCATCAAGGTCGCCATATTTCCCTGATAGGAACCACTATAGGAATTGTAGTCGATGTTGTAGATGAAGGTTCCAATCAAATATCCAAGGCCTAAGAAGGTAGCGACACCAGCAAAGGTGAAAAGAAGCCAAACCAAATCGAACAGGACTAGGCTGCGATAGCCTTTCTTATGATCCGCCTGATCGAAGGCTTTGGCCATATTGGTTTCTCCGCTGTCATCGACCATCTTGCACATCTGAATATGGAATTTCTGCATCAGCGGATCGATGAAGACACAGAATTTTCCAAGCAGGGTGACGAATTCGACCACCCAAAACACAAAGAACTTGCTGAAATGATGGAAGTAGTAGACGAATGCTTCCTTCGTTCCTTCCAAAATATACTTACCTGAGCTCTTTTTCATTTTCTTTCCTCCAAGGGCTTTCAAAATAAACGATAGAATACATAAAGGCGCATATTATTTCTCAAACACCTTTAAGGTCGGATAAATCTTCTTGTCGGCATTCACATTGCTGACATCCCAGATAGTGGTATCGAAGTGCAAAGTATCCGTGAAGAATGCACTGTTGATATTCGCTCTCTTGAGCTTCTGAATGTTGTTTCTCTTGTCGCTTGTATCATCATAGAGTTTGAAGAGATTGTAGGTATTCTCCGTCTGCCCTTTCTTTGTGGAATCGACAGAGTTGTTGCAACTTCCGATCATAGCAATCTTCGACGAATAGAATCTGTCAGGTCCTAGGTTGACGCTATTGGAAATCTTGGAGGTTGCTGAATAGCGGTTGAAGCTTCCGACAAAGGCACCGACATAGCCATAAGAAGAGGAAGTCGAGAGATGAACACTTCCAAGGTTGTAGCAATGATTCATGCTTCCGGACATCATGCCGACAAATCCACCGGCATAGCCATTTTCTGAAGCGATGATGCTTTCATTGATACAGTTGTTGATTTCACCAAATTGTCCAAGTTTGCCGACAAAGCCGCCGACATACGAATAATCTATACTTGTGGCTGTACCATTTTCGAAATCGATCGAAGAGCGGTTATCGACCACACAGTTGTTCAATATGGCATTTTCTGACTTGGCAACAAAGCCTCCGACATAACCTGTACGTGCACTTGTCGCGTTATAGTTCTCCAGATCAAGAGCGAAATAGATATTCTCCAGTTTCAAGTCATTGATAATCATGCTTCCAGACTGGAAGAGACCTAAATTCACATCCTTGTTCTCGACAGTCGAAGCGAATTTGAGATTCTTGATGGAATGGCCATCACCTTCAAGAATGCCATCGAATTTCTTTCCGGTTTCTGTCAGATCCTTATACTGCGAAGGAATCTCCTTGAAGTCGAGGTCTTCTTCTAATTTATAGACATAATTGTCCTGCATGCTGTAGAAGGCATTCCAGTTGGAGACCACCTTTGCATTCTTATCCTCGACCACAAAAGCCTTGGCATAGAGGTTATCCATCGTCAGTGACTTCGAAATATTGGTATCCAGATTGTAGGTGAAGCTACTCACCTGAAGTTTCTTGAAGCCCGATTTTTCGGATGTTGTGTTGACACTGAATCGATATTTCGAATCATCGATTTTCGTGATATTCGAATTTCCATTGATTGTCTTGATGTCATATTTGTATGGATTGTTGAATTCCACAATGACACCGACTGTATCGCCTTCTTCATAGTAGTCGATCTTCTTATTGTTCGAATCGACAAAATAAGCTTTTTCGGCGTTGACTCTTCCATAGATCTTTGTCTGGACACTGTTATTTCCACTGACATAGAAATCATAAGTGCTATTATCAGCCGTGTTATAGACCGTCACCTTTTCGACTGTGAAGGAAGTCAAGCCATCCTCAGAGGTATATTTCTCATAGCTTTCAAGGTCATCGGCGGATGTTTTCATTTTGAATCGGACTTCACCATCCTCATCTCCCGTGACAAGATAGCCATTCGTTTCCGGGCTCAATGTCATTCCATTGACGACAATCGAGGTGAGCTGCAGAGAATCCTTATTCGATGCATGCAGTTTCATGGACATATAGACATTCTGTCCAGCCTCAATTGGATTCGTGTTATCCAACTGCAAGTCCTTAAGCGTATAATCAAAGGAAGTCTTTCTTATGACATCTTTTGCCGTTGCTGAAATGAGTCCGGTTTCATTCTTGGTGTTCAGGCTGTAGTCATAGGAGCAGCTCAATTTGTAGTAGTTGTTCGGCTGCAATCCCTGGAAATTGAAGGAAGTTCCAGATGTTTCTTCCTTGAGAGTATAGCCCGTCGAATTTCCATCGGCATCGATTTGATCCTCATAGATCTGGACCTTGATATTCTTGGTGATGTCGTAGTCCTGATCGATTTCGACCGTTCCAGAAATGAAATCCTTGCCATATTTATTGGCCTTGATGGTGACACCCGGAACCTTGATGGCCGAAGTCTTCACTGTCTTGGTGATTGTCTTTGTCTGTTCACCTTTTCCATCACCCAAATCATAGTGATAGGTCAAGGAAAGAATATATTCCTGATCAGAATAGAGACCGGCGAATTCTCCTTCCATGTTGGCAATTTCCTCACCCAAGAGGTAGTCCTTCTCTTCAGTTCCATCATAGAGGGCGACACGATCGACAACAACATCGATTCCCTCTTCGGCCGTCGTTTCATATTGGAAGGCAATCGCCATTTCAGTTTCCTCAGCCTTCGTAAAGGAAACTGTCGGTTCAAGCGTCTTTTTCAGGGCAATCGATTTTTTGACGGTAAAGGACTGATCACCTTTTCCATCATTCAGATTGTAATGATATTTCACCTCGATTTCATATGTGGCATTTCTCAAGAGTGATGTCTGTTCACCGGATTGTTCACTGAGTTCCGTTTCCGACGTTCCGTTGATCAATTTCAGAGAATCGATTTCACAGATGGAATCGACATCGGTGATGGATAATTCATACTTGAAGGAACTTTGTGTGATGTCACTCGCTTTCACCATGACAGTCGGAGCTGTCTTTGCGATGGTCTTCTGACTGTATTTCTGCGTATAGGCTTTTCCGTTATAGGTATAGGATAAGACGATATCATAATCATGGTTGGAAAGAAGATCAGAAAAACTTGCGGTCTCTCCCACCGTCGTGATTTTCGTCTTTTCTGTTGCTCCATCCATAAGAGTGATGCTATTGATGCTTGCACTCGAGGTATCCGTCACATTGCTGTTGACCTTGCATTCGATGGATGTCTGAGTGACTGTGAAGGAATCCAAGAAATAGCTCGATTCGCTTGTGAAATTGTGCTTCAGAATCCAGGAATAGTGAAGACCATTTCCATCATAGAGATCATAGGAAGCCGCAATTCCGAAATAATATTCTTTTCCCGTCTCGAGATCGTCAAAGGAAACCGTGGCATTCTCATCCGCATCGATCGTGAGAACCTTGTTTTCTGAATAGTCCTTGCCATCGGAAAGATAGGCAATCACTTTTCCTTTCGACAATGTCGATTCGATGTTGGCAAAGGAAAGTCCGAATGTCGCCTTGTCTTCCATGATGGATGAGCTGCTGATCTTGGCTGTGATCATATTCTCATAGGAAACACCTAAGGAAAGCTTATGTTCTTCCGAGTAGTTTCCGACCTCGTTCAGGGAATTCGTAAAAGCAATGTCGGTCAGAGTCAAGGTATCATATCCCGATTTCGAATACGCATCCACTTCCACAGTGACGCCTTCAAGAGTCTGCATGGAAGCATCGACGTCATACTTCTTTCCATTGATAGCCAAGGCATCGATCTTCGTCTTATCGAGATTGTGGAACTTGACCAGAAGTTTGATCTTCTGGTTGACAGCCACACAATAGTCCACCTTATTTTCATCCGTGATGTCCGGGAATTGGGAGACGTAGTCAGAGATATCTTTGCCAAAGGCACTGGAAGAATGTGTGCCCGTGAGTGCATTGAGAACCACCATGCCCTGATAAATCGGGCAAATGGCTTTTTCCGGCTCACTCGACGAAGAAGATGCCGAAGAGGAAGAGGAGGAAGAAGAATCCAAAGCCGAGCTTGATTCCTTTTCAGACGAAGAAAAAGACGTGGAGTCCTCTTTCTTGTCAGAGCCTTCCGTTTTCACTGTGCTATTTTCTGTTTTGGTTGTCGAACTATCTGGCTTCGCATATGCCTTTCTTGAGCAGCCAACAAGTCCGCCTAGGGTAATTAGAGATATGATTGCAATGAGATTTCTTTTGCTTTTCATAATATGAATTCCTTTCGAGTTCTCTTATTATATAACAAAAGTTATCCTATGTGCATGCTTTCAAAAAAAAATATCCTTTGTCAATAATCTAGTTTCTCATATCCATAAAAGAAC
>CAVCCX010000002.1:0-98232 GCA_963600815.1 Bacteroides uniformis
ATCATCCTCATCCGCTTTCTTCTTCGTGAAAGAAAGAAAAAGAAAGAGGAAGAAGTATCCGAATAAGTCGATAAACCCTTTGGAAAACAGGCAATCGGAGAATACATCCGAAAACCTGTTTTTCTTTTCCCACGCATGACGGCCTGGTCTATTCAAGATTCCATTTCTTCAATTCTTTCTGACTGCCAAGGTATGAAAAAAGACCACCGCAGCAGTGCCACAATGGTCAATTTTTCATTATTCAATACGAACAAAGTTCGCATAAACATTCAATGGCGGAGCGAGAGAGATTTGAACTCTCGCACGGTGTTACCCGTCTATGAGCTTTCCAAGCCCACCTCTTCAGCCTCTTGAGTATCGCTCCATTTGTCTTGTAGAGACAACGCTATATATTTTACGGATTTTGAACTCAAAGTCAAGAAAAATTTGTTCTTTCGATCTCCTCTTTCACATTTTCATGAATTCTTGTCAGCGTTCGAAAAGAATTTGGCTGAATTTCTTTCTTCTTTCCACCATTTTGCATGAAGTGACGCATTCTATTTTGTTCTCATTTTGTTTATAATGGTACCTATGAAATACATTATCACAGAAAACGAAGCTTCCCAGCGAATTGACAAATTTTTGAAGCGAATGCTCAAAGACGCCCCGATTTCCTTCATCTATAAGATGTTCCGTCAGAAAGATGTCAAGGTCAACGGAAAGAAAGCGAGCATCGATTACATCACAAAAGCAGGCGATGAAGTCGATATCTATATCAAGCCTGCCCTCTTAGAGCAATTCCACAAGGAAGCTCTTTTGCGTCCCGTCAAAGCAGATTTCGAAATCATCTATGAGGATGAAAACATCCTTGTCATCAATAAGCCGAAAGGCCTCCTCGTCCATGGCGATGAAGGAGAAAAAAGAATCACCCTCCAGAACATGGTTCTCAATTACCTGAAAGAGAAAAGGGAATGGGATCCCAATGCCTTGGATGGCTTCATTCCTTCCCCCGCCCATCGACTGGATCGCAACACATCCGGAATCGTTCTCTTCGGAAAGAATCTTCCCACGCTTCAGCAACTGTTGGAACTTTTCCGTACCCGTGAACAGATTGAAAAGAAATACACGCTCCTTGTCCGTGGAAACGTCTCCGAAAACGGAAAGATCGACTATGCCTTAGCCAAGGACAGCGATAAGAAGCTTGTCCGTGTTGTTCCTGTCTCCAAAGGAGGCAAGCCTGCCTTGACCCTCTATAAGAGAATCAAGAACTATCCTTTCGGATATGCCCTTGTCGAAGCCGAACTCATGACCGGAAGAACTCATCAGCTGCGCGTCCACTTCGCCAGCATCGGCCATCCGATCGTCGGCGATGGCAAATACGGCGATTTCCAGGTCAACGAAATGTTCGAAAGAATGTATGGACTGAAAAATCAGTTCCTGCATGCTTCCTATTTCAAGTTCAAGAAACTCGATGGAAAGCTTTCCTACCTTTCGGATAAGGAATTCACATCCCCCTTGCCGGAAAAAGAACAGAAAATCCTGGATTCCATTTCCAAAATCAACTAAGCAAAATGAGTCTTTCCATTGTCTTGATTTTCCTATCCGCACTCTTCTTCGTTCCCACCTTCTTTTTGAATCGAAACAAGCTGACCCTCTTTACCTTCTGCGCCTTCCCTCCGGCTCTTCTTTTCCTTGGCCTTTTCTTCCTCAATCGCTTCTTTCCATCCCTCGGAATCGAAGAAGGCATGGGAAAGGCTTTTTTGGGTTTCTTTTCTCTTTTCACCAAAAGGGAATCATTGACAATCGAAGAACAGATTCATGTTTCTTTTTATCTGAGCCTTCTTTTCTTCTATTTTGTTTTCTATCTTCTCGGATACATTATCCACAAGATCTTCTTCATCGGAAAGAACCCCGATATCCATAAGGCTTACCTCCGTTCTTTGACGATTCTTCTTCGCGTCATCTTCTTTCTCTCCAGCTATGGAGTCCTTTTTCTCACGGCCATTGAAATCAGACAGATTCTTCCTTTGGCGGATGGCTTTTTAGGTTTTCTCTTTGATTTCATTTATCCGATTGGAGCATAGAATATGGACAATCAACTGAAATTCTATCTCCTGGCGGAGAAAAGCGGATGGGACTGTTCAACCTACGCCTACGAATATCGAAAGAAGATCACCCTCTCGAGCGCCTATCAGATTCTCAGCTACAACGCCATCGAAGCCAAGAAACATCTCTCAAGCAAGGCAAAGGAAATCGTATCGGAATATAATTCCCTGAAACTCGAACCGAGAACTCTTGAAGAAACCTTCATCCTCGAAACCAAGCTCAACTATCTCTGTCTCCACTCCTTTCCGGAATACTACATCAATCCGCTCTGCGTAGATCCGAACTATTCCGGTGATGTCACGACAATCGGGGATCTCATCGTCAATGTCGATTCCATCGACTACACCATCAATGAACTCATCAAGGATGAAAAGATTCCCATCGAAAGAAAAAAGGAAGTCATCCGCGAGAAGACAAACGAATATGTGAAAGACATCAACGAACTTGTCCATCTCTCTCTGACCACCGTACAGAAAGACACGAAAAAGAAAGAAAGAAGCCGCTTCTTTTCCATACTTTCCCTTCTGGAAATCGTCATTTTCATTCTTTTGCATACCTTCTTGGCATTCACGCTTCTTTATCCTCAGCCTCATTACTGGGAATGCTTCTATCATCCAAGGTTCAACTATGCCCTAACCTACACCACCTATCTTTTCCCCATGGTCTTGGGAATCTATGATGTCATCTTCATTGTCTTCCATACCTACAAGTCCAATGTCAATGCGTCCTATGACTATGCCAAGAAATTCCTGAGGAAACAGAATCAGAAAATCTACGATGAAATTCTCCAGCAGTCAGAAACACTCTTCGACTACATCGTCGGAGCGATGAACATCCATATGGAACTGAGCAATGACATCAAGATCTTCTCGGAGCTTTCCTCAACCTATATCGACTTCAAGAAGGTTCTGGAAACCGACTCCATCAAAAAGAAAAAGAGGTTCAAGGTCCTCTCCTCGCTCAACTACGCCTTTGCCACTGTCATCTATCTTCTCTCCTTTGTCAGCTTCATCTTCTATCTCTATAGCACGATACTGAATATTTCATTCTAGGACAAACATCATGGAATACATTTTTCAAGGAAAAGAATACGAGAGCATTTTCACAATCAGCAAAGAAATCGGCATCGTTCCCGGATGGGAAAAGGAAATCCACAATGTCGACTTCCTCCTTTTTGTAAAGCAAGAGGATGAAAAAAAATATGAGAGAATAAGGAAACTTCTCCTCCAGTCCATCGATGAGGATGTCCTTCTTTTCCGTGTCAGGGAAACCCTGAACCCCTTCCTTCCTTTCTGCTTCCACGGGAAAACTTTCGAGACCATGAAGGAATTAGGTGAGACCCTCCTTTCTTTTTCTCCCACGCCGAGTTCTATTTATCTTTCCATTCTGAGAAACGACCTGATCAGCGAATACATGACCATCACTCTCTATAGCAAAGACCACAAGAAGGAATATGAGGAAATCCGGGAAATCGAAAAGGAATCCAGGAAGGATCTTTTCTATGCCTATTATTCCATGGGATACTATCTTTCCAAGAGCCAGAATATCATCTATGACCATGTGAGATACGAAAACATCTACAACTTCACCTACTTCCTTGCCAAAAAGGAAAAAGACCTCTCTGCCTTCGGCTCCTATCTTTCCTTCTCCCCGCTTTTGATGGCCTATAGCAAATATGCCAAAGACGGAAAGAAGGTCGAGGAATATCTCCATTTGTGCTCCCAATTGGACAATTCCCAGATGCAGGTGGAAAATTTCATGCTGAAACGCAAAAAAAAGTAGTTGTCCCACTCAATATTTAAGCGCTTTCGTAGTATAATAGTACTAACCATTTAGGAGGCACTATGGACTACTTACAGAAAATGGAAAACTGGTTGGCTTCCGATCTTGTCAGCCAAGAAGAGAAGGAAATCATCAAGAAAGCCGATGAAGATACGAAAAAAGAGATGTTTTCGAGCGATCTTCATTTTGGAACTGCGGGAATGAGAGCCCTCTTGGGCCCCGGCTCAGCGAGACTGAACATCCTCACCGTCAGAAGAGCGACCATCGGTGTCGCACAGTTCCTTCTTTCCAAATATGGAAAGGAAGCCTGTCGCGAAAGAGGCTTTGCCATCTCTTTTGATAACCGTCATTATTCGAAGGAATTCAGAGACACGGCTGGAAAGGTCTTAACTGAACTCGGATTCAATGTCTTCACCTTCCGTGATCCTCATCCGACACCGGAACTTTCCTATACAGTGAGACATCTGCACTGCGTGGGTGGCTTGATGATCACCGCCAGCCACAATCCGAAGGAATACAACGGATACAAGGTCTATGATGAAGAAGGATGCCAGGCTGTCTATGAGAATATCGATGGACTCATCAAGGAAATCGATGCCCTGAAGGACGAACTCACCGTCAGCTATACCCCGGTTGAAGAATTCGGCAAAATCACCTATCTCGATGATGATGAAGCCTATGACGAGGAATATGTGAAGAAAGAAATTTCCACTTCCCTCTACAAGGATGTCTTCGAGGGCGAAAGACTGACCAAGATCGTCTTCACTCCGGAATGCGGATGTGACTGCAAAGTCGGTCCGATGGCTTTGCGCGGAGCAGGCTATACCGTCTCGACCGTTCCTGGACAGGACTATTTCGATCCGGATTTCACCAACACGCCGAACCCGAACCCAGAAACCGAAGAAGCCTATTTGGGCGCCTATAAGCACATCAAGGAGCTCAATGCCAAGGGTGGAAAGTTCAACCTCATCATGGCCACCGATCCCGATGCCGACCGTATGGGTATCGCCTTCATCAACTCCAAAGGCGAACTGCAACGCTTCACCGGAAACCAGACAGGTGCCTTGTTGATCGACTATGTCTTAGGCACGCTTGACAGAAGAAGCCTTCTTCCTTCCAACGGCTGCATCTGCAACACCTTTGTCACGGGTGCCCAGGGTGCCAAGGCTGCCAAGTTATACAATATCAAGGTCAGAACCACAGCCACCGGCTTCAAGTACATCGGAGACATGGCTTCAAGAATGCCAGAGGAAGGGGATAAATACCTCTTCGGCTATGAGGAATCCTATGGATACCTTTTGGCTGACTTCATCCGCGATAAGGATTCCTTGCAGTCCATCATTGCCATTGCCGATATGTGTGAATTCTATCTCCGCCAGGGAAAGACATTGGATGTCGCCTTGAAGGAACTCGATAAGAAGACCGGCCACTACTATGACACCCAGGTCAACATCTACTTCAAAGGTGCCGGCTCCTTAGACAAGATGAATGAAGAAATCTCCAATGTCCGCAACAATCCTTTCTCCACTTTGGCCGGAAAGAAAGTCAAGACCATGTCGGACTACCTCAACAGAAAGATCATCGACTTCGAAAATCATTCCACCAAGGAAATGGATTTGCCGGATATCGATAAGACGAACTGTCTGAGATTCGATTTCGAGGATGAATCCTTCCTCTGCATCCGTCCAAGCGGAACCGAACCGAAAGTGAAATTCTATATCGAAATCGTCAAGGAAGATGATATCGCCAAAGAAGAAGCCAAGAAGATGGCCGATGAACTCAAAGCCATCATGCATTTAGCCTAAAAGCATCCTCCTTGATTCACTGAACAAAAAATAGGAACGGATCCTCTCTAAACCAATGAATGGTTTAAAGCAGATTCCGTTCCTTTTTCTATTGCATGATTTCCTCTTCCTTCAGATGGAAGAAGTCGAGCAAGGCATAATAGATACCTTCATGGTCATTGTCATAGGGTGTGATATTTTTTGCAATCTTCTTGAGTCTTTCATCTCCGTTTTTCATCGCATAGGAGACACCGGCATTCTGGATCATCGCCTCATCGTTCATGGCATCGCCAAAGCAAATGACATGATTGTTTTCGATTCCATAATAGGAAGAAAGATAATTCACAGCCGTCGACTTGTTCGTATCATGGAAGACGAATTCCCCGAAGCATTGGGTATCCGCCCACCAGCGGATGGACATGTCTGTGACAATCGACTCTAAGTATTTTTTCATTTCATCCTTCAAGGAAGGATCCATGATCTTCATGACGCAGGTCCTGACATCGCCTTGGAGGTTTTCAATCACGCTTCCGATATGGATTTTCATTCCCTCCGGATGGAAGAAGTTCACATAGTCTTCATTTTCATGGAGATAATACTGATTGATTTCATCCTCGATCATGAGGTTGTCAAAGGCAGATTCCCCAAAATGGGAAAGGAAATCGAGAAGAATTTCCTTCTTGATTCTCTTGCAGATGCTCTTGAAGCCGGCATCATAGGGATCCTCGATCAATGCCCCGTTATATCCGGCATAGGGTCCACCAAGAGAGAGAAAATCAGAATATTCCTTGACGGATCTTCCTGGTCTTCCACTGGCGATAGAAACGATATTCCCTTTTTTTCTGAGATAGCAAATCATCTTCTCTGTCTTCGGCTGAATCTTCTTTTCGCTGTCGAGCAAGGTTCCGTCCAAATCAAAGACGATCAAATAGCGATTGTTTGCAATGTTGTTCATTTTCATACCTCACCATTTTAAAAAAAGCGGTTTTGCAAATCAATTTTTTGAGCAAATAAAGTGCTTTACCATCTATACTATTTACCAGAAAGGCAAAATTCATTTACAAACATGCATAAAATTCTGAAAATCTTTTCTCTTGTCCCCTGTCTGCTCTCTTTCTCCTTCACCACAGCTCCGATCAAGAAAGCCAATACATTCAAGCTCGGAAAATACTATGATAGCAAAGCGATGCTGGATTTCTCCGATTCCAATGCAACGGAGATCAACACCTATTATGGCGATGTCGAAAAAAAGACCGGTGATGAGCTGAAAGTCTATCTCTATTCGAAAATCGCTACGCACAAAGCCGATGATACCACAGGCCAGAAATATTTCCTGACCTATTCCCAGGTCTCCGATTGGTACAAATTGACCGATCGAAACTGGACCATCTCCGCAAGCGTGACACCGGAAACCTTCACATTGACGAAGGACAATACATACTATTTCTATAACGCCTATATCAGCGACAACGCCAACAATGATGTCAATAAGGCCTATTCGAATTACATCAACGGATTCAAGACGGATACCTCTTTGACAGCCATCGACTATACGAATAAGAAGAAGCCATCAAATCAGACACAGGTCGATAAGGAGCACATGTGGGCAAAGAATCACGGCTTCAAGCTCAAAGATTCCTCTGGCAAAGATATCGAAACCAAGGGTGCCTGGACCGATTTGCATCATCTGGTGGCTGCTGACCACAATACGAATTCACAAGGCCACAACGACCACTTCTTTGGGGAAGTCAACCATTCCACAGCCACAGTCATCAAAAACTATCTTGCCGATGGATCCCAGGAGATTTCCGGATGGCTTGACACATCCAGCGACACCTTCGAACCTACCGATGAATGGAAGGGCGATGTCGCACGTTGTCTTCTCTATATGGGGACAAGATACTCCTTCAAACTCGACAAGAACAGCCAGGAGGAACCCTATCTCTATCTCACAGATGACAAGACCTATACAGATGATGATGCAAAGAGAAGCGATGACAATAAAATCTTCCATGGTGTCCAATACAATCTCTCCACTCTCCTGAAATGGAACGAACAGGATCCTGTCTCCGACTATGAGATTCATCGAAACAATCTCATCTACAAGAATATACAGGACAATCGAAATCCTTTCATCGATCATCCTGAATGGGCTAGGAGGGTCTATGATACGACCTATGTCTATGATGCCTCGAAAGAAAAAGGCCCGACACTCGTCGGGTACAATAAGGACTCTGCCGACTCCGGCAGCACGACTGACAAAGACAGTTCGGCTGTTCAACCAGATAGTTCTTCTTCCAGTTCCTCATCACAATCAAACAACAGTTCCACGACCCAGAATGGAGACTTCACTCTTTTCAACCTCACACCCAAACAGACCTATATTCTCATCATCATCGTTGCTGCCGTCCTTCTTGTCCTTATCATTCTTATCCTGATTATCTTAGTCAAGCATTCCAACAAGAAGCAAAGAAAAGCCGCCAAAAAGAAGATTCAGAAGGCAGCCAAGAAAGTCTATAAAGATAAGAAGAAAAAATAGAAATCAGAGGCCAAACGCCTTATCAATTGCATCAAGCAACTTATACGGCGGAAGATAGCTTCGTTCGACAAGGACACCATTTTGGATAAAGAATTCCCTCTTAAATCCGACGTGTCCTTTTTCTTTGACCTCATCCAGGATGATGTTGGCTGGAAGAAGATAGACTTCCTGGGCTCTTTTGAAGGACACAAGAAAAAATCCGATTCCGCCATAGGATAGGATGGATTCGAGATGCCGATACTGCTGCTCTCGGATCATCTTGTAGGGAATCTGATCATGAATCGTTTCCTTGCATTCGAAATCGATGTATTTTCCTTTATAGATTCCGACATAGTCGGTGGTAGACTTTTCTTCGAAATAGGCTTCCTCGATCATGCCTGGATGCGCCTTGCTCATCTTGACGACTTTGATCGGTGTCGGTCTTTTATAGATATCCGCTCTTTTCTGTTCACGGTAAAAATCACAGGACTTCGTGACATCGGCTTCAAAGGCCATGCCCATGTTCGACTTGATCATGGATTCCCTGACCCTTTGGGCTTCGGTCTTATTTTCTGTTTTTCTGTGGTCGACATGATCCTTCTTCTTTTCGTCGATGACAAGTTTTCTTCCATCGGGGTAATTGATGATTTTCATAAATGCTCCTTGAGAATCTCTCTGAGGGAAGAAAGATTCACATCACCTTTTTCGATGAGCTGTGTAGCCAGTTTCTTATCGATCCTGGAGGTATAGGGGTTGTTCCTATAATTCTTCAGAATCATGTCGATGGTCTTTTCTTCATCCATAACATAGGCTTGGAAGATCTTCATCAGATCAAACGCATCCGTCAAAGGATCATGGAAAGGCCCATCTGACGAAAGAGAGAAAAGAGAAAGAAGCTTTTCAATCGAATAGGACTGTCCTTTTTCATTCGTGATTCTCTTTTCAAGATAGGAATGGAAGTCGAGATGATTCTTCACCATATTCTTGAAGAAATCAGACTCTGTCTGGTTCTTCTCATCGATGGTAAGATGCATCATCTTCATATCGAGATTTCCATAGCAGATGAATTTCTTCTTGTACGGACGGAGCAACTTATTAATTTCCAAAATCGCCTGATGAAGAGGAATTCCTTTTTCATGAAGAAGTTCCGAATTGATTTTTGTCATCTCTTCGACAATCGGCCCAAGCGGATCTTCACTCAGGATATACCGTTGGTATTTCATTGGATTCTCAGCATCAAAAAGAAGAGAATCCTTTTCCTTCTTACAGGCCACTATGCCGATTGAAATCACCTTATGGGAAAACTGTGTTCCTTCAAAATCGAGAAACACAATCAAGTCCGATCCATCCAGAAATTTATGAAGCAGTGGAAAAGACATCTTAATGACCTACGACCATCTCTTTTATATCCGGCGAAATCGCATCGGGTGAAGCCGAGATTTCCAAGATCTTCAATAGGTGCTTGGTCTCCTCTTTTCCCAACAGCTGGAACCATCCGGCAAAAAGGAAATGAAGCTGATCATCGCATTTCTTGAGATATTCTCTTCCCTCTTCTGTCAGATTCACATAGACCTGTCTTCTATTTTCCTCATCCACAACGCGGACAATATGCTTCTTTTGTTCCAAAAGACGAAGATTGGCCGCCACATTCGGACGTGTGACATTGAGTTCCTCAGCAATATCCGAAGGATGGGCATCGGGATGGGTCGAAAGATAAGTGACGATTCGATAGTCAGTCTGGAAAAGACCAGAAAAGATATCCAACCCACCATTGTTTCTTATGGTATTGACATATCCCATCAATTTTTCGATATCTACCTGGATGTTTTCGATATTCTCACTCATAGGATACCTCCCTTTTTCTTCATTATACCAAACGAAGAAAAAGTTGAAAACGATTTGATAACAAAATCATTTGGAAGATTTCTCTAAATGAAAAATAGGTGGGGAGACCCCACCTATCTGTTTTCTTCTTACTTCTTGTTCTGGATGTATTCGTCGATGTACTTGGCACCTTTACGTCCGGCACCCATGGCAAGAATGACCGTGGCGGCACCGGTGACAGCATCTCCACCTGCGAAGACACCATCCTTGGTCGTCTCATTGGTTTCCTCATTGACGATCAAACAGCCATGCGAATTGGTTTCGATGCCTGGCGTCGTGGATTTGATGAGCGGATTCGGGGATGTACCGATGGCGATGATGACGCAATCGCATGGAATGGTATAGAAAGCCTCTGGATCTTCCTCGAGCGTGACCGGAACCGGTTTTCTTCTTCCGCTGGCATCGGGTTCACCCAATTTCTGCTTCTGAACCTTGATGCCGATGACAGAACCATAGTTTGGATTGAAATCCGCAGCTCTCGGAGATGGAGAACCTGTGCGGTCTTCGAGAATCTCGACTGGATTGCGAAGAAGGTCGAAGATGACACCTTCCTGTTCGGCGTGCTCGACTTCTTCTTTTCTGGCCGGAAGCTCATCCTTGCTGCGGCGATAGACACAGGTGACTTTCTCTGCGCCTAAGCGGAGAGGTGTACGGAGAGCATCCATAGCGACGTTTCCGCCACCGACGACAACCACATTCTTGGCATGCTGAATCGGAGTCTCCGAATCATCCTGATAGGCCTTCATGAGGTTGACTCTGGTGAGGAATTCATTGGCGGAATAGACGCCTTTGGCATTTTCGCCCGGAATGCCAAGGAAGCGAGGCAAACCAGCACCCGTTCCGACAAAGCAGGCTTCGAAATGATATTCATCCATCAATTCATCGATGGAGATGACACGGCCGACAACCATATCGGTCATGATCTTGACACCCATTCTCTTCAGGCCTTCGACTTCGTTCTGGACGATGGCCTTCGGAAGACGGAATTCCGGAATGCCGTACATCAAGACACCACCGGCGACATGCAAGGCTTCGAAGATGGTGACATCATAGCCATCCTTGGCCAAGTCATAGGCGCAGGCAAGTCCGGAAGGACCCGAACCGATGACAGCCACCTTATGGCCGTTCTTCTTAATTTCCGGAACAGTCGGCGTGGCATTCATGCGATGATAGTCCGCAACGAATCTTTCCAGACGGCCGATGCCGACCGCTTCGCCCATGCCCTTGACGACCAATTTTCCTGTCTCATCTTTTTCACGGACAGGCATCTTGGCTCTCAGGCAGTTCTTTTCGCACTGGGATTCCTGTGGACAGACTCTTCCGCAGACGGCCGGAAGGGAAGAAGATTTGGAAATGACCTGATAGGCAGCCTCGAAATCGCCTTTGGCGACTTCGGCAATGAATCCTGGAATGTCGATATGGACAGGGCAGCCTGGGACACAGCCCGGATTCTTGCACTGCATGCAGCGCTTGGCTTCATCGATGGCCATCTCTTTGGTATAACCGATGGCAACTTCGTCGAAATTATGTTTACGGACCTCGGGTGCCTGGGTCGGCATCTCATTCTTGGTCGCTCTCATGTTGAATGGCATGATTATTTTCCCTCCTTGAGAAGGTTGCATTCTTCTTCGTATTTCTTTCTCTCCCATGCACGATACATGGTATTTCTTTCGGCAGCGGAATCAAAATCGACTTCCCATCCGTCGAAATCCGGTCCATCGACGCAGGCGAATTTCATCTTTCCGCCCACCATGACTCTGCAGCATCCGCACATGCCGGTGCCATCGATCATGATCGGGTTCATGGAGACGATGGTCTTGATATTGTATTTCTTTGTAAGAAGACAGATATTCTTCATCATGACGATAGGTCCGATGGCGATGACTTCATCGAACTGCTCCTCTGTTCCCTGACGGCGGAGAATCTCATTCTCAAGACCGGTTGTGACAAAGCCTTTTTCACCCCAAGTTCCATCATCGGACATCTTGACGAAGGTGTTGGAAGCTTCTTCGAATTCCTTTTCGAGGATGACGAGATCCTTGTTTCTGAATCCAGCGACAGAACAGACATCCGCACCCATCTCATGAAGCTTATAGGCAAGCGGATAGGCAATTGCGCATCCGGCACCACCGCCGACGATGGCAACATGCTTGAGTCCTTCCAATTCGCTCGGCTTACCAAGCGGACCGACGAAATCAGCAAGTTCATCCCCTTCATTGAGTCTGCTCAATTCCAATGTCGAAGCACCGACAACCTGGAAAATGATGGTGACGGTTCCTTTTTCCGGATCCTCACCGGCAATCGTGAACGGCACACGTTCCGAATCCTTGTCGGTTCTCAAGATGATGAACTGACCAGGCTGAGCCTTCTTGGCGACAAAGGGTGCGTCAATGACCAATCGGATGATGGTCGGGTTGAGGACATCCTTCTTTACAATTTTAAACATCAGATACGTTCCTCCAATATATCTATAGATTATTGTAGTTAAGGGAAGGAAAGTTTTCCATTCTTTTTTTGCATTTTCGATAAAAGAAACCCCTTCATAGATGTTATTTGCCTATTTTAGATAGAAAGATTGCATTTCTTTTCAGGGCTTACGAAAAGATCTATTTTTCAAACGCAATTGATAAAATTGATTCTTCCAACAAATAATAACGTCTATCAGCCAATTTCTTTGTGAGGTTTTGATTTTCAACCATCTTTTGACATCCAAAATGAAAAGCCTAAGTACTTAAGATTGTTCGGTGTCGTGATATGCGTTTTAGAGGCATTCACCTTGAGCATCAGCTTTGTCTCAATGAATGTAACGATATTCTTTGCATTCAAATCCTAGTTGGCTCATTTTCGCAGATTTCAAAATAGAGCGTTAAATTTTCAAATGACTAACGTTCACGAATCAAATAGTATTCATGATTATATGATAGACACTTAAATTTCACATTCGCCTTATATTTAAAGATGAATGAACTATAACTTCGAATAAAAAGCCATGGGGAGATTACGGTTTCCTTATCATTTACTTTGATAACAGCCGTTTCAAATGGCCATCTTACTTTCACCCCCAATATTTCACAATCCAAAATATTATAATCATTCTTGATTATTCTTTTGAATTTAAGCAGCCGAGCAACTTCAACAAACACAATTGACAGCATTAGAGCATCCGCAAGGGAAAAAAGCAAGATTGCTATTATCGTATTCATACTCTGTTTCAGATAAAGTGAGACAGAAACGATTAAGAAGGCAGAAAAAAGGAATACTAATAATGAACATACGGAAAGAAGAACAATAGCAAGACGAGAAGCATAGAATCTGCTTATTTTCATTTCAATACGTCCTCGAGATCATCCGCATTTCCAATACCAGTGATTGAGCCATTAATCGGACTTCCTTCATGATAAAAGTCAATGACTCCAGAATCATATAAATAGCTATCCGTATTTCTATATATCTGGTGCATATCAATGTATCTGGAAGTTACAAACCATAGGAAGTTGTCATGCGTGAAACGATAACGTATTCTCATCATAACAATCTCAGAATTGCTAGTCCCTGTACCAACTTCCATCGCTTGCTTTAGAGCGATAAAATAATTTTCGTTTTCATTTATAGTTGCTTTAAAAGATGAATTAAGGGAATCAAAAATAATCCCCGCAATAGATGCAACTAATGAACTGACACCAATTATAGTACCAACGACCGGAACAGAACCAATTATCACTCCAGCGACAGATAGAATGATTGCGGTTCCATTAGCATAGATTGCAACATTATTCAAAGTTTGATTTCCATCTGCATATTGATTTGTGATTAAGTCATATAATTCACTAGCAATATAATAAATTGCTTTTCTTAAGTCTAAATTCCAAACATAAAGACAAACATAATCGATATCTTTGGATTCATCATATGTATCTGCGAGGTGTCGAATCATCGGATAATTATCATAATTATTGAACTGGACTTTCGCGCCGTCAACATTAGCATATGCTATTGTTTGAGAACAGGGGTCAAAATCGCTCTTCCAGATTGCAGCAAGATCACCATTTGACTTATGAGATGAAATATTATAATGGCCATCGGAATAAGATCTTCCATCTGTGATTGTAAACTCAATGTGATAATAGTTTTCAGAATCATAGGAGGAATTATATGGATATACCTTAGCATAATAAGTTCCCGGGGTAACCATGATTGAAATGCTTTCTGAATTATTAGAACTATGGGCGGACGATGCGATTTGTTCAGCATCATCACAAGAAGAGGAAAGCGAATTGCCCATCCTATAGATTTTCAGATCATAGTCACAGCCGGATGGAATATTGGAAACATCAACTTTAAGTGTTCCGTTCATTATCACATCATAGGCATAATAATCGATATCGCTTGCCTGATGAATTGAAGCCCACCAACCTATATATAGCCCATAGAATCCAATCGAATTTGAAGCAACGCTATAGACAGTAGATGCATTTGAAAATGTATTATTATTTTCATTTGAATCCACAGAAGATGCAAGCATTATTTCATCATCATTACTTAATATGGTGGTTTCTTCGCGAATGCTTTCCTTACAATCAGTATACGTTCCGTCTTGGTCTATAAAATAGCATTCGCTATTAATCCTATTAGCAATATTCTTTGTTTCAAATTCATCTTCGCATGTATAATTCGAATGTTCAATGTTATTCAAACACTTTCTTGAGCTCTTTGAGACTAAATTAGACGTCAAAATGTTATTTTTGCATACGCTTGATGCAGTAAGCGGGAGAATAAACATCATCACAAATATTGTTTTTAGACAGTTCATTCCAATATATCCTTTCAGCAATCATTTTATCATGTTTTAACATTAAATAATATAGTAATATAATAATATGTATTTGTTTATAAAGTCCAAACTTGCACATGGGTGGTAAATAGTCCCTTGAAAGTGATTCATTTCTTTCTTGCGAACGGACTGATTCCAAAGACAAAGGCCAACAAATATAAAAACATTTCCTTCAAATTTGATGAGCAAACTCTCAATAAGGAGCATAGCGAAAACTTCAAGCACCGGTTTGAACTGAAAGATTTCATTGATTTGGAAACTGGTAAGGACTTGTCTACATTTCAAACATTCGAAGATAAGCTGAAACAATTGAAGATCAGCAGGATAAAATAGCATCATCATTCAGGTCAAAAATATTTTCATGAAAAAAGTCGAAATATTTGAAAGATTTTCCATAGTTGGTATAATAAATAGGTAGGGGGAAACTATGGCTATCAAGTTATTGCTCGATTCGAATAAAATCTATCACAAGATTTTCGAAGGAACCAAACCGGGGTATGACGCTTTGCAGGTCGACTCTTTTTTGGACTTGGTCATCAAAGATTATGATGCCTTTCAGGGCTATATTCAGAACAGTGAAAGACAGATTGAGGAATTGGAAGGAAAAGTAAACCTTCTCAACGAGCAACTCAGCAAAGTCGAAGTGGAAAATGCGACACTCAAGCAGAGATTGGGTGATGTCTCATCAAATGATGAGGCTTCTTTGAGCAATCTCGAGCTTCTAAAGAGAATCTCCCTTTTGGAAAAAGCATTGTCCAAAGCAGGAATCAATCCGAAGACGATTGAGAACTGATATCCGGTCCGGATGACTGCTGGCAAGCAATTGTCAGAGGAAAGTCCATGCTCGCGCCATCTGCGATGATGGCAGTGTCTGTGCCAGGTCAATCAATAAACCTGGGGTGGGAGGAGTCCCATACGGCGGAATGAAACCTAAAGGAAACCATGGTGTTCTTTCCTTAAAGCTCCACAGTGACGAAACGGAAAGAAATTTCCGGAATGAAACGTTGGAAAGCCCCGCAAGCGAGAAACCTAAATTTTGGTAAGGGAAGTCTGAATCGGGAACTGAACCGAAACGGACAGGCGTACGCCTAGATAAATTGTCATCCTCGACAAAACATGGCTTACAGGATCGGAACTCTTTTTTATTTAGAAAGGTGAATCTATGAACACACCAAACAAAATAACGTCTGTGCGACTTGTCATGGCAATCTTGATGATTTTCATCTTCTGTCTCTCCTTCATTCCAGCCTCCGATATCTTTGCACCGGAATTCGTGCTCTGCGGATTCCATTTCGGATTCAACTGGATTGATCTTCTTTGCTGTGTCATCTTCATCATCGGTTCCATCACCGATGCTATCGATGGACATATCGCAAGAAGTCGGAATCTCGTCACCAATCTCGGAAAATTCCTCGACCCCCTCGCTGACAAGTTCCTTGTGGATTCCGCCTTCATTCTTTTGGCCACAAGAACGGATTTTGCCGGACATTTCCAGATTCTTCCTCTCTTCCCGGTTCTCTTCATCGGAAGAGACCTGGCGATGGATGGACTTCGAAGCATCGCCGCCGCCAATGGAAAAGTCCTGGCTGCCAACATGTATGGAAAAGTGAAGACCGCCATCCAGATGGGTCTGATTCCCGTTTTGTTCCTGAACGGATTCCCCTTCTCCATGATGAATTTCACATCCGATATCGATGTATGGCTGTCCACCCGCTTTGAATTCACCTATGTCATCACTAATATCCTTGTTCTGATTGCTCTTTTCTTTTCCTTGTTGTCTATGGTCATTTATTTCGTTCAGAATCGAAACGTGTTAAAGGATAACAAATAATGGAATATCAAAATTTATTGAATCTGCTTTTGGAGCAGAATCTGACTCTTTCCTGCATGGAATCTCTTACCGGCGGACTGTTTGCCAGCACATTCACAGGAATCCCATCTGCCAGCAAGGTCTTCAAGGGTGGCGCTGTCACCTATACGGATGAAGCCAAGGAAGCTTTTGGTGTCTCAAAAAAGACCATCGCCGAAAATGGTGCCATCTCCAAGGAATGCGCCAAGGAAATGGCCTTGCAGGCAAGTTTCTTCTTCAACAGCGATCTCTCTGTTTCCTTCACAGGAAACGCAGGTCCGAGTGAAAGTGAAAACAAGCCAGTGGGGCTTGTCTATATCGCTGTCAAGTACCTCAAAGAGGTCTCTGTCTATGAACTGCATCTCAGCGGAAGCCGGAACAACATACGAAAACAGTGTGTGGATTTCGCCTTTTCGACCCTAATTGATAATTTATCTCAAAAAGTTTCGTAAAAAATCATTTTACCCATAAATAATATTAGTGGAGGTGCTCATTATGCCCAAAAAAGCTGCTGCAGCCAATACGAATCCAGTCGAAGCCGAAAAAGATTCCGCCATCGAAGCGACCCTCAGAGATATTCGCAACTACTACAATGACAAAGGAATCGTCATGAAGATGGGAGACAAGCCGACAAGCGATGTCGGTGTCATCCCGACCGGAAGTCTCCTTGTGGACTCCATTCTCGGAGTCGGAGGCTATCCGAAAGGAAGAATCATCGAAATCTATGGTCCAGAATCCTCAGGTAAAACCACACTAGCCCTTGAAGCGATTGCCGAAGTCCAGAAATTAGGAGGAAGAGCGGCCTATATCGATGCCGAACATGCCATCGATCCAGATTATGCCAAACATCTCGGTGTCAACATCGCTGACCTTATCCTCTCCCAACCGGATTATGGCGAACAGGCGATGGAGATTGTCGATATGCTTGCCAAATCCAATGCCATCGATCTCATCATCGTCGACTCTGTCGCTGCCTTGATTCCAAAAGCAGAACTCGAAGGAACCTTCGAGGATTCCTCCGTTGGTCTTCAGGCTCGATTGATGTCGAAATCACTAAGAAAACTCGCCGGTGTCCTTTCCAAGTCGAACTGCACCGTCATCTTCATCAACCAACTGAGAGAGAAAGTCGGTGTCATGTACGGAAATCCGGAGACCACGACCGGTGGACGTGCCCTGAAATTCTATTCCACCATCCGTATCGAAATCCGTCGTGCGGAAACAATCAAGCAGGGTGATAAGGCTTTAGGCAACATCGTCAATGTCAAGGTCGTCAAGAACAAGGTTGCCCCACCGTATCGCAGCTGCAAAATAGAGCTCATGTTCGGAGAAGGAATCTCCAAGGAACACGAGATTGCCCAATTGGCTGTCGACTTTTCCATCATCGAGAAATCCGGTTCCTGGTTCTCCTATCAGGGGGAAAGAATCGGTCAGGGTATGTCCTCTGTCTATGACTATATGAAGAATAATCCACTCTTCGAGTCCCAGATTGAGGAAGCCGTCCGCATGAAACTGACAAATAAGCCTTTAGCCGAGGAAGAGGACGAAGAAGAAGCAGATACAACGAACTAAGCAAAGAAACTCCGATTCATTTCGGAGTTTTTTTCATTGCCAACTTTTCTCATGCGGAAAGAAAACAGGTTTCTTCCTTTTTTTCTTTCCTCTTTTCGAAAGAAAAAAGCGGAAATTCGCTTTCAAAAAAGCCCATTCGGGGTTATAATTTTACATGTACATAAAGTCACTCGCTTTATGTTGTATATAAAAGATAAACTTGATTTAATTTGTTTTTTTTGAATATTTAAATCGCAACGTCTTTTTTCAGAGTAGGTTCAAAAAGGGCACAGTGGACCTTTAAATTTTTTACTGAACCCTAGAAAGGTTATATTTTTATATGGAAGCCATATACGTTGTACTTATCTGTCTTGCCGTTTTTGTCGTGACGCTCATTGTCACATTCGGTTTCTGCTTCTACTACATGCATGTCAAGCCGAAGAAACAAGGCACATTGGCCAAGAAACAGGCCGAAGACCTCATCAATGAGGCAAACAGCAAAGTCGATACAATCATCGACAATGCCAAGAAGGAAGGAAAAGCTGAAGCCGAAGAGCTCAAGAAAGCTGCTGAAAAGGATATCGCCGAAAGAAAAGCGACCATCAGCCAGTCGGAAGCCAAGCTCGACGCAAGAGAATCCACCCTTGACAAGAGAGAGGATGCCATCATCTCCCGTGAAGCCCAGATCGACCAGAAGAGAACTGAATATGAACAGAAGATCCAGGCACTTGACTGCAAGGACAAGGAATTGCAGACAAAACTCGATTCTGTCCTTGGCGAATTGGAGAAAATCGCCTCGATGACCACCGAACAGGCCAAAGAAGAACTCATGGCCCGTGTCGAAGAAAAAGAAACCAAGCGTCTTGCCTTGTTCAAGGAACAGAAGGAAGAAGAAGTCCGTTCCCAGATTGAAGACAAGGCCAAGACTCTTCTTTCCCTGGCCATGGAAAAATATGCCCAGGATGTCACCTGTGAAAGAAATTCCTCTTCCGTCGCTCTTCCAAGCGACGAGATGAAGGGAAGAATCATCGGACGTGAAGGAAGAAACATCAAATCCATGGAACAGCTCTTCGGTGTCTCGCTCATCATCGATGACACACCGGAAACCCTGACTGTCTCCTGCTTCGATCCAATCCGCAGAGAAAAAGCCAAACTCACATTGGAAGCCTTGGTCCGTGATGGAAGAATCCAGCCCGGAAGAATCGAAGACCTCTATAAGAAGATTTCGGATGAATTCGATGATTCCTTGAGAAGAATCGGTGAACAGACCGTCTTCAAACTCGGTCTTCCGAGAATCAACGCCGGACTCTATCCGTATATCGGAAGACTCAAATATCGTACCTCCTATGGTCAGAACGTCCTTGACCATTCCATCCAGGTCGCCTATCTAGCCTCCGTCATGGCCAGTGAACTCGGCCTTGACCCTGTCTTAGCCAAGAGAGCCGGTCTTCTTCACGATATCGGCAAATCCATCGATGCCGAACAGGAAGGCTCCCACGTCGAACTTGGTTCGAAGCTGGCCAAGAAGTTCAATGAATCCGATGTCATCGTCAATGCCATCGAATCCCACCATGGCGATGTACCTAAGAAATATCTCATTTCCGAATTGGTGACCGCCGCAGATACGCTTTCCGCCGCCCGTCCAGGAGCCAGAAGCGAAACATTGGAAACCTACATCAAGCGTCTTGAACAGTTGGAGACCATCTGCAAATCCTTCAACGGTGTCCAGTCTTCCTATGCCTTGCAGTCCGGAAGAGATGTCCGTGTTCTCGTCGTCCCTGAGAAGGTCAGCGATGAGGATGCCAAAGTCATGGCTGTCCAAATCCGTGAAAAGATTGAATCCGAAATGCAGTATCCAGGACAGATCAAAGTTTCTGTCATCCGTGAAACCCGCGCTGTCGAATTCGCAAAATAAGATTGCCAGCCATGAGAGAATTCGTTCGTATCCTTTTCTTCGGAGATATCGTCGGACCTCTTGGAAGAAAAGCAGTCAAGAAATATCTTTCTCTTCACAAAAAGCAGGATGGAATCGATTTTGTGATTGCCAATGGCGAGAACACAACCCACGGCCATGGACTCTCCTATACACACTATAAGGAACTTCTCTCCTATGGCATCGATTGTCTGACCAGCGGAAATCATTTCTTCAACTCGCCTGATGCGGCGAAATACGCAAAGGAGATGAACCGCCAGGTCCGTCCCTACAATTTCGATAAGGCCTGCCCCGGCGAAGGAACACGTCTCTTCACCATGGATGACTCAACAGAAATCCAGGTAAGCAACATGATGGGTCGAATCTACATGAATGGTGTCCAGTCGAATCCTTTCTACGATATGGATGAAATCATGAATGACAAAAAAGACGTCATTCACATACTCGACTTCCATGCGGAAGCCACCGCCGAAAAAAGAATCATGGGCGAATACCTCGATGGAAAAATCACGGCTGTCTTTGGAACCCACACCCATGTCCAGACGAACGATGCCAAGATTCTTTCCAAGGGAACGCTCTTCCTAAGCGATGTCGGAATGAACGGTGCCTATTATTCCTCCCTTGGCGATGATATCGAACCATCGATGCGTCGCACCATCACCCAGATGCCAACTGCACTCTCGGTTCCCCGAACTGGAAAAATGCTTGTCAACGCCATCCAATTCGATGTGAATCGGACAACGAAGCAGGTGACATCCTTCCATCTGATCAATGAAACCTTCCAAGATGACCCAAACTGATGGGTCATCTTTTTCTTTCGATTCTTTCCAATATTTTTTGACTACTTCCTATTTTTGTCATTACGTTTTTTTCAGAAAAAGAAAAATGTTGACAAAACTACCATTTTCAGGCGAAAAAAGATTATAATAGAAACTTAGAAAGAGGTTTTCTATATGACAACATTAAAAGCAAGTGGAAACACACAAATTCAGAAGTTAGCAGGAGCGATTGCCGGTAACATTCGTCAGGAAGGTGCCGTCCAGATCTCTTTGGTTGGTGCATCGGCTCTCAATCAGGCCATCAAGGCTTGCATCGTCGCCCGCCGTTTTCTCAAGGATGATGAAAACAAGTGCGACATCGCCATCCAGCCTGAATTCATGATGCAGAACTTCACAGAACCGTCTGATTCTGCTGCCAGAGAAGTCACCACGATCCTTCTCCACATCACCAAAGCAGAATTCAATCCGGATCATGCTGTGTCCTCCGATGTTCCCAAGCACGAAGAAGCACTTGGCGAGTAATTAGCAATCGTATGAAAAACCGCCGTCTTGTATCCCTGCCTGATCTGAAGGCAGCCGCGGGACGGAATCTCAGCGAAACGGTTCGTTACGAAAAGGTTAATATGAAACCGACGTCTTTCCTTGTCTCCTGGGGGCAGGGAAAGACTTTTTGTATCAAAACATATGGCTGCCAGGCCAATGTCCGAGATTCCGAAATCATCCGCAGTATGTTGTTGTCCATCGGCATGAAAGAGCAGGAAGATTTTTTGGGTGCCGATTTTATTTTATTCAATACCTGTGCCGTGAGAGAGAATGCAGAAAATCATCTCTATGGCGAACTTGGCCGTGCCAAGGAACAATATGAGAAGAATCCAGAGACCATCATCTCCATCTGCGGATGCGTCATGCAAGAAGAATTCGCTGTCAAGCACGTTCTGGAGCACTTCCCGTTTGTCTCCCTCATTTTCGGAACCAACAATCTGGTCGAATTCTTCCCGCTTCTCAGTGACTGCATCACCCACAATCAGTCCATCGTCGATGTGAGAAGCAATTCCGACTTGGTTCCCGAAGGCTTACCTGAGAATCAGGAAGGACGTATGTCGAAATATACCGCCTTTGTCAACATCATGTATGGATGCAACAAGTTCTGCACGTATTGCATCGTTCCCTATACCCGTGGAAGAGAACGCTCAAGAAAGATGGAAGATATCATTGCAGAAGTCAACTGTCTTAAAGAAAGCGGCTATAAGCAGGTCACGCTCTTAGGACAGAATGTCGATGCCTATGGAAAGGATTTCGGTGATGAATACGCCTTTGCCACCCTCCTTGAGAAAGTGGCTCAGACCGGAATCGAGCGCGTGCGCTTTGTCACCCCTTATCCGAGTGATTTCCGCACCCAGGTTTTCGACGTGATGGCCAAATATAAGAACATCATGCCCTATATGCATCTTCCTGTCCAGTCGGGTTCCAATAGCGTGCTGAAGAGAATGAACAGACGCTATACCAGAGAACAGTATCTTGACATCGTCCATGAGCTGAGAAAAAGACTTCCCGATGTTTTTTTGAGCACCGATATCATTGTCGGCTTCCCTAATGAGACTGAAGAAGAATTCCAAGAAACGCTTTCCTTGGTCCGTGAAGTCGAATACGATGCCGCCTTCACCTTTATCTTCTCTCCCCGTCCTGGAACACCGGCCAGTCGCATGAAGGATGAATTCTCTTCCGAAATCAAGCATAAGCATTTCGATGAGCTCAAGGCACTGATCGATGAACTTTCCATGAAACGTGCGCAGGAATTTGTCGGAAAGACCGTTCCTGTCCTCTTTGAAAAAGTCAGTGAAAAAGATCCAAGCCGCATCTCTGGCTATGATCCACATAACAAGCTTGTTCACGCAAAAGGGGATGCCTCTTTGATTGGACAGATCAAGAATGTCAAGATCACAGAATCCCATACCTATTCTTTGATTGGAGAAATCATCGATGACGGAGATTGAGTCTCTCTACCAGAAGGCGGATCAGCTTCTAAAGGACTTTTCTTCCCTGGAGATCGTTTCCCGCTATCATTTCCTCAAGAATGCCCTCAAGGAAGATTCCCATCTTCAGGAAATCAAGAAGACAAGAGAGGATTTTCAGTCCAAACTGAAATACATCTCTTCTGAAAAGAAGGATGAAGTCCTTTCTCTCTGCAAGAGACTCGATATCGAATATAAGAACGATCCACTCGTCATCAATCTTCTTTCCACGAAAGAAGAAATCGACGAAATCATAAAACCTTTGACAGAGACGAAACTCTAGTTCGTCTCTCTTTGTTTTTTAAGTATAATAAGAAGACATCAGTTTCAGAGGACATCATTATGGCAACGAAATCAAAAGAAACCGGGTTTACCCCGATGGTCGAACAATATCTTTCCTTTAAGAAGCAGTACGGCGATATCATCCTTTTCTTCCGAATCGGAGACTTTTACGAAATGTTTTTGGAAGATGCGCAGATTGTCAGCCGCGAGCTGCAGCTCTTCCTCACGAAGAAGGCCTGTGGAAACGGACAATTCATTCCGATGTGCGGAATTCCCCATCACGCCTATCTCCAATACGCCCAGAAACTGATCGACCACGGATATAAAGTCGCCATCTGCGAGCAGGTCGAGGATCCAAAACTCGCCAAGAAGCTCGTCAAGAGAGATGTCATCCAGATCATCACACCCGGTGCCAATCTCGACTTGACCAACAATGAGAACAACTTCATCGCCTCCTTGGTGTTGGACCAGCGTCAGGCATTTTTATCCTATGCTGATATCTCCACCGGTGAGATGAAGGCCATGTCCTTGGAAAACAGCTATGCAAGAATCGTCGAACAGCTTCTTTCCTTGGATATCAAGGAACTTGTCTTAAGAAAAAATACGGACAACAACCTCATCTGCTACATCAAATCGAATTCCAATATCTGCGTTTCCTATTATGAGGATGCTTCCACCTCCATCGAGACGGATTCTCTTTTCGGTGCCCTGAAAGATGAAAGACAGATTGAAGCCTCCGCTCTTCTCTACAATTATCTGAAGAACATGGAAAGAAGAGACCTGACCTATTTCAAGCCGGTCGAGAACAAGATGGAACAGAAATCCATGAAACTGGATTATTCGGCCCAGGCGAATATGGAACTCGTCAAATCCCTAGACAACAAGACCTATGGAACCCTCTATTGGCTTTTAAATCAGACCAAGACCCCGATGGGAAGCCGTTATCTGAAAAGCCAGATCACGAGTCCAAGCGCAAGCCAGAATGAAATCGAAAAGCGATTGGATCTGACGGAATGTTTCTTGAATCATTATCTTGAAAGAGAAACGCTCCGCAAGGATCTCGAATCCGTCTTTGATATGGAAAGACTCATCGCAAGAATGGGCTATGAGAACTGCAACGGACATGACCTTCTCCAGCTCAAGCGTTCCTTGGAGATTCTTCCGACCATCAAGAAACATCTTTTGCAGATTCAGGACTGTCCACAAGTGACGCATCTTTCGGATAAACTTGGAAATTATGATGAACTTGTCTCTCTTCTTGAGAAAGCCATCTCAGAAGATTGTCCTTTGACCATCACCGAAGGCGAAATCTTCAAGAAGGGCTATAACGAGCAATTGGATGAATTGATTGCCTTGACAGGCGATGCCAAGGAATGGATCGCCCAACTGGAAATCCGGGAGAAAGAAAGAACCGGAATCAACAAGCTCAAAGTCGGATACACCTCCGTCTTCGGCTACTATATCGAAGTGACCAAAGCCCAGCTTGACCTCGTCAAGCCGGAATACGGATACATTCGAAAACAGACCCTGACTACCGGAGAAAGATTCATCACCGAAGAACTCCAGGAAAAGGAAGCCAAGATTCTGCGTGCCAAAGATGATCGAACCTCCCTAGAATACAAATTGTTCAAGGAACTGAGAAAATATGTCTCTCAGTTCACCTTGCAGATTCAACAGACCTCCGATGCGCTTTCCGAACTCGACTACTATCTCGACCTTGCCTTCGTCAGCTCGGAGAATCACTATATCCGTCCTATTTTCAACCAGGAAGGAAAAATCCATGTTCTCAATGCCCGACACCCCATCATCGAAAAGGCAGCTCCGGACAAGGTCTTCGTCTCGAATGACTACACCATGGATGAAAAGACGAATGTCCTAATCATCACCGGCCCCAACATGGGCGGCAAATCCACCTATATGAAGGAATTCGGACTCATTGTCATCATGGCACAGATTGGTTGCTTTGTTCCTGCCGATTGCTGTGAGATTCCTCTTTTTGGTTCCCTGTTCACTCGTATTGGTGCATCCGACAACCTCATCAAAGGACAATCCACCTTCATGACCGAGATGAGCGAAGTCGCCGGCGCCCTGGAAAAAGCCGACGAGCATTCCCTTTTCCTCTTTGATGAAATCGGAAGAGGCACGGCCACCTTCGATGGTATGGCCATCGCCCAATCCATCATCGAATACATCGTCCGCTTTGTCCATGCGAAGACGTTTTTCTCCACTCACTACCACGAAATCACAAAACTAAGTGAGAAGATTCCATCTGTGAAGAACATCCACTGCGATGTGAAAGAATCCGATGGAAAAGTCACTTTCCTCTATAAGATGAGAGATGGTTCCATGGACCGCTCCTATGGCGTCAATGTTGCCAAACTGGCCGGACTGCCGAATGAAATCATCGAAAGAGCGGATGAACTTCTTGTTTCCCTCGAGCAGAATTCTGCCATCAAGGAAAGCCAGGTGAAGAATGTCGTCGCCGAAGAAAAGCCGAAAGACACTCTCCGTGAAGAAATCAAGAAACTCGATCCGATGACACTCTCTCCCCTGGATGCCCTGAACTATCTCATCGACCTGAAGAAGAGGTGCAAATAATGTCCCAAATCCAATTGATGAAGCCAGAGCTGGCAAACCTCATTGCCGCTGGCGAAGTGATTGAACGTCCGGCCAGCGTCATCAAGGAATTGGTCGAAAATGCCATCGATGCCAAAGCCAAGAATATCTATATCGGTGTCACCGATGCCGGAAAAGGCACGATTCTTGTCAAAGATGATGGAACCGGCATGGATCGAGAAGATGCCAAGACCTGTTTTCTAAGACATGCCTCGAGCAAGATCAAGACAGAATACGATCTCAACCGAATCCGAACGCTCGGATTCCGCGGCGAGGCCATTCCTTCCATCGCAGCGGTCAGCAAGGTGAAATTGACAACCGCTATCGAAAATGCGGAGTGCGGCACCCTTGTCGAATCCACACCCAATGAGGAACTTCAGGTTTCCGATACCCTCAATCGGAAAGGCACCATCTTTGAAGTCCGCGATCTTTTCTATAACACACCCGCCCGACTCAAATATCTCAAGTCCCAGAAAGTCGAGACCTATAGCATCATCGAAACAGTCGAGCATCTCGCTTTGGGCTTCCCTTCTGTCTCGATTTCCTTAGCCATCGACGGAAAGGAAATCTTCAAGACGAGCGGACGCGGTGACTTATTGGAAACCATCCAGAAGATCTATGGCAATGTCATTGCCCAGTCTCTCTATCCGATCAAGAAAGAAGGCATCGCCTATTCCTTCTTTGGCTATATTGCCAAACCGGAAATCAACTATTCCAGAAGGAAGGATATGCTTACCTTCCTAAACAATCGCTGCATCTACGACTATAAGATCAACAAAGGAATCGAAGACGCCTATAAGGACTATCTTCCCCCTTTAAGATATCCTTTCTGCATCATCAATCTCCAGCTGGATTCCTCCTTGGTGGATGTCAATGTCCATCCAACCAAGAAAGAAGTCCGTATCTCTATGGAAGAGGAGATTGCAAGAGATGTCAAAGAAGAAGTCTTGAAGACACTCGACTATAAAAAGCCGATCTATTTTGCAAGCGAAGACAAGAAAGCCGAATCGCTCATGGTCGAAGAAGATGCCTTTGACATCTCCGACCTTCAGCAAAATGACTTAGAAAAAGCCAAGGAAAGCCAGGACTATTCCACCATCCATCCCGTCGAAAAATCCCCCATCCCAGAATATGTCCAGGATTCTCTTCCTTTTGAGCCGACCTATGAACTAAGAAGTCCACACGTCTCCGGAAATGAAAAGAAAGAAGAATTTTCTTCTTCTGTTCCACCAAGTGAAAAGCCTCAGGCGGAATATACCTCCACAGACTACTATTCCACCATCTTCGAAAAGGAGAATATTTCCTATCAGCTTCCCGAGATGCATCCGATCGGTCAGGTACTGCAGACCTATGTTCTTTGTGATGGCATCGACTGCTTCTATATCCTCGACCAGCATGCCGCAGCCGAAAGAGTCAATTATGAAAAAACCGAAGCCCTCTTCAAAAGCATAAGAAGCCGGATTGTTCCTCTTTTCCCAATCACAGTGGAACTCACCTACAAGGAAAGACTCAACTATGATGAAGAACATATCAATCGTCTAGCCTCCATCGGCATCAAAGTCGAGGAATTCGGAGGAAATTCCATCAAGGTCACCGAGATTCCTTCCTTTCTCAATGAAAAGAACGATGAGGAGGTCATTCTCGATTGTGTCCATTCCTGTCTGAACAATGAAACGGCCGATCCCATCAGCCTTCTTCATCTGACGATTGCCAATATCGCCTGCAAGAAATCCATCAAGGCGAACCATCATATGTCTCTCTTTGAAATCGAAGCCCTGCTCAAAGATCTTGCCAAATGCAAGAATCCGGCCAATTGTCCCCATGGAAGACCGACCATCATCAAGATTACGAAAGCCGATGTCGAGAAAATGTTTAGGAGAACCGGATTTTGATTTACTGTTTGCTTGGCCAGACGGCCAGCGGAAAGACCTCCCTTGCCCTGAAGCTGGCAAAGGAATTCTCCTTGCCTGTCATTTCCGCCGATGCCTATCAATGCTATAAGATCATGCAGATTGGAACCGATAAGCCCTCAAGAGAGGAAATCGGTTCTATTCCGTATTATTTTTATGATGAATATGAACCGGATGAAGATGTCTCCGTCTATGATTTCCAGCAGAAATGCCGCCCCATCTTAGAAAAATATATCCAGGAAGGAAAAGATATCCTTGTGGTCGGGGGAAATTTCCTTTATGTCAAAGCACTTCTTTTCAACTATGTCTTCCAAAAAGAAGACCAGAAAAGAAAAAGTCCCTATGAGGATATGTCTCTAAGTGAGATGCAGAAGATTCTCAAGGAAAAATCTTTGGAAACCTACAAGTCAATCGATATACAAAACCCTCGAAGAGTCCTTCGTGCCCTTGTCCAATTGGATGAAGGAACATCCAAAAGGGAAATCAAGGAACAGAATTCCGGCATGCCCCTCTATCCTTGTGAATTCTATTGCCTGAATATCGATAAAGAGGAAGGGAATCGGAAAATTGATCAAAGAATCGATTCGATGGTCAAAAACGGCCTTGTGGAGGAAGTGACTACCCTCTATCAGAAATATAATGAAAATTCCCGTCCATTCACCACCATCGGATATATCGAAATCATCCAGGCCATCAAGGAGAAGAGAGAAGTCGATTCCTCCGTAATCGACCTCATCAAGATCCACACCCATCAGTATGCGAAAAAGCAGAGAACCTTCCTTAAACACCAGTTTCCTTCCATCACCAGCGGAAGCAAAGATGAAATCGAAGAAATCCTGCGTCAAAAAATGAAAAGATAATCTTCTTTTCATTTTTCGATTCCATTACAATAGTACAAGCGAGGAGACCCTATCATGAACAAAGAGTATGACATCAAGCCGATCTGTGAAGAATTAGGCCTCAGTGAAGACAATTTGATCTACTATGGAAGAGATAAGGCAAAAATCGATTTGGACAGTCTTCCTTCCGATCTGAAAAGAAAAGGAAAACTGATTCTGACAACCGCCATCACCCCGACAAAGGCCGGCGAAGGAAAGACAACGACCGCCATCGGTCTTGCCGACGGACTCAAAGCCTTGTCCTACAATGCCATGGCTGTCTTAAGAGAGCCATCCTTAGGTCCTGTCTTCGGTGTGAAGGGAGGCGGTGCCGGAGGTGGAGAGGAAACCCTCTATCCGGAAGAAGACATCAACCTTCATTTCACCGGTGATATGCATGCCATCACCTCTGCCAACAACCTGATTGCCGCCTTGATCGACAACGAACTTTTCCAGCAGTCGAGCCTCAACGTGGATCCAGAAAAAATCGTCTTCCCACGCTGCATGGATATGAATGACCGCTCGTTAAGAGATATCGAAACATCCCTCAATGACAAGAAAGCCATTCCCCATCCATCCCATTTTGTCATCACAGCCGCCAGTGAAATCATGGCGATATTCGCTCTCTGCAAGAATGAGGAAGATTTCCTCGACCGTGTGGAGAACATTCTTGTTGCCTACTCCAAGGAAGGAAATCCGATTTTTGTCAAGCAGCTCGAATGCCGCAATGCCATCAAAAAGCTGATGCATACCGCCTTGAACCCAAACCTAGTCCAGACGAAATATCATACGCCAGTTCTTGTCCACGGTGGACCTTTTGCCAATATCGCCCATGGAACCAATTCCATCATCGCCACTGACTTAGCCCTGAAGCTCTCTGATTATGTCATCACAGAGAGCGGATTTGGAAGCGACCTCGGCATGGAAAAATATATGGATATTGTTTCCCCATTGGGTGGATTCCATCCGGATGCCGTCGTGCTTGTCTGCTCGATCCGCGCACTGAAGCTTCATGGCGGTGTCAAGTTCGAAGATCTGAGCCAGGAGAATGTCGAAGCGACAAAAACTGGATTAGCCAATTTGCAGAAACATATCGAGAATGTTCAAGCGTTCCACGTTCCTGTCGTCGTCGGAATCAACCAGTTCAAGGATGACAGCGAAAAGGAAATCGAAATCGTCGAAGACTATCTTTTGAAGAACAAAATTCCTTATAGCCTCAATTCCTCCTATGTCGATGGTCCGAAAGGTGCTCTTGATTTAGCCAAGAAGGTTGTCAATACCCTCGATAAGGAAGAATGCCATTATGAACCTCTTGTCTCGTCTGACATGAATCTTGAAGAGAAAATCGAGAAGATTGCCCACACCATGTATGGGGCAAAGAATGTCGAATATGCTCCTGAAGTCCTTGAGGAACTCCACCATCTCGAAAACAGCGACTTCAGGAATTTCAACATCTGCGTCTCCAAAGTCCCGAATTCCTTGAGCGATGACCCCCATGCCCTCAATGTCCCTACTGGACATACCCTCCATGTGAAGAAACTGCGTCTTTTCACAGGCGCCCAGTTTGTCGTTCCGCTCACAGGGGATATCTTCACCATGCCTGGACTTCCAAAAGTTCCGGCAAGCAAGAAAATGAACTGATATGAAAATCCTATCCGGAAAAGAAATCCGTCCTCTTTTGAAAGAAGAAATCCAAAAAGAACTCAAGGATGTCTCTCTTTCTTTCTATCTCTATTCCAATAAAGAGGACTACCCCTCCCAGGCCTATCTTAACAGCATCAAGAAAATGCTCTCTTCCTTCTCAATTCCCTATTCAGAAGGGTTCATCGATTCAAAAAAAGACAAGGAAGACAATCTTTCTCTCTTCAAAAAGGAAAGCGAAGGAAAAAGCATTCTGATGGCTCGCCCTCTCAAAGTCGATTATGAAAAGGAATTTCTTTCCTTGATTCCTTCCAACCAGGATCCAGATATGCTTACAAACGACAATCGCGGATACCTCTTCTCTGGAGACCTCGACTATCTCACCGCGACAAGTCAATCCGTCAGAAGGATTCTCTCCTACTATCAGATTCCTGTCGAAGGAAAAAAGGCGGTCGTTCTAGGAAGAAGCACGGAGGTCGGCTATCCCTGCTTCCAGCTTCTCAACAAAATGAATGCGGCGACCACGCTTCTTCATTCAAAAGTGGATGAAAAGATGATTCAGGACTATGTCAAGGAAGCCGACATCCTTATTCTGGCCACCGGAAAAAGTGGACTCATCAAAGAAGAAAGCCTCCATCCCTCCCTGAGCATCCTCGATTGTGGATTCAACCCCAATGGCGGTGACCTGGGATTCATACCAAAGGAAGATTCCATTTCAGCCTACACCCCAGTTCCTGGCGGTGTTGGAGCCCTGACTTCCTATTGTCTCTTGCTCAACGCAATTCACCTCAAGAAGAAAAAATAAACCTTTGCATAACAGAATTTGACAGATTGTCGATTCTGTTATGCCTTTTTTCATTTCTTTCGAAATTTTCACCCTCTTTCGAACCATATATAAGTAGGGAGGGAAAGAAATGTCTATCCAAATTCAAAATGTCAATTTCTCTTATGGAGATCATGTGATTTTTTCTGGTCTAACTCTTCTTCTGCCAGAAAATGGATTCGTGCTGCTCTTAGGTCCCTCGGGCAGCGGAAAGACAACCTTTCTCTCCCTGTTGAATAAAACATTGCTTCCGGAAAGTGGAACCATCACGATGGATTCCACGCCGAGCTGTGTTTTCCAAAGTCCGCTTCTCCTTCCTTATCTCACAGTCGAAGAAAATATCGCCTTGCCTCTTCTTTTTGAAGGATATGATCTCATAGATGCCCTAAAAGAAGTCAATCCTTATCTAAAAAGACTCGGTCTGGAAAACCTGAAAGACAAATTGCCAGGCCAACTAAGCGGTGGAGAATGTGTCCGGGTTTCCATCTGCCGTGGACTCATCAAAGGAGAGAAGATTCTGATTCTGGATGAACCGACCGGACAGCTTGATGAAATGAATTCAGCAAACATCTATCAGCTCTTAAAAGAACTCTCCAAAGATCATCTCATCATCCTTGTCTCCCATGATGAAATCCGGGCAAGCGAAAATGCCGATTTCATCTATATGCTCAAAAACAAGAGAATCGAATTGCTCAAGCAGTCAAGGATTCCACAAGGTGAGAAAAAAGAAGAAATCCTTCCAAGGGGAAAAAAGATGATGAGCATGAAAACCTCCTTCTTTCTCAACCTGAGGTTTCTTAGGATGAAAAAGAAACGCACCTTCTTTTCCATCCTCTTTCTCTCTCTGAACTGCCTTCTTCTCTACCTTGGACTGAATCTGAATTTCCATATGGATACAAGCATCAACTCTCTGGTCCAGGAATACTATGCCTATAACACCTTTTCCATCTCCATGGTCGAGGAAGTCGCTTCTTCAGGAAACCTGCATCTAAAGAAAAATAGCATTCCATCGGATGAGGTTCTTTCGATACTCAACCTGAAAAAAGTTCATTATTCCCTCGACTATTTCATTCCGACCGCCTATGAAATCAACCTGAACAAGAAAACATTCACCTCTTCGATCTATCCATTCATGGAAGAAGAAAAAGAAAGGCTCAAGATAGGGAAGACCACTTCCAAAGAGACGGATATCATCGTCAATCCCTCTTTTGTAAAGGAAACAGGACTGAATGAAAAAGAGATTCTCAATCGGAAAATCCATTTCTCGAGAGAGATTCTTCTCTACAGCACGAAATTCAAAGCGGAGGATCCTTTCCGGCTCGACTTTGATTTCACCATCGTTGGCATCTCTAAGGAAAAAGAAGCCTTCAACAAGCCGATCCTCTATTATCCCTACGAGAAGATGCTCCTTTCCTTTCGTGAGATCGAACTGACGAACATCAGCGAGGAACTCGACAGAAACAAGAGTCTCTATGATCTCATCCTGGATAGCGACTATGACCAGGATGACTTCAAAAGCAATTGCCTTTATGCAGAAAACGAGAACCCAGAAAGAATCTCCATTCTCAGCAATCACTATTTCAAGAAAAATGTCAAAATCAACTCACCCTCCATGGACATGAAAGAAAGCACAAAAGACATCCTTTCTTCTCTTTTGAAGGTATTATCTCTTTTTCTTCTTTTGAACACTCTATCCTGCGTCATGCTGGAATTTTTATCTGTCTATTCATTGTATGAAGATCAGATTCGTCTTTTTGCCCTCTTGAAAGCTTTCAGCACGAAAAAGAATCTCGGAAGGCTTGTCTTTGGCTTGGCATGGATTTTTATTTTCTTCTCCCTTTTCATGACCTTTGTGTTTTCTCTTTTCTCTGCGACAATCATCAACTCGATTCTTCAGAAAAACAACCTTGTCCGTTTTCTATCCTTCTTTGATGCGAAAGCATTTTTCTTGATCATCCTTTTAACCATCCTCTGCTGCTTCCTTGCTTCTTTCCTGCCTCTAAGAAAAATCAAGGATTCGAGAATCAATAAGGAACTGGAGGGAGAAGACTGATGTTTGAAATCGTCCACCTGAAAAAGAGATATCCATCCAACAAAGAGGACACTTTGAAGGACATCTCGCTTACTCTTCCCAGTCATGGCCTATTCTATTTCATCGGGAAATCCGGGGCTGGGAAATCTACCCTGATTCAGCTTCTCGGACTTGCCGATGAAGACTATAAAGGAAAAATACTTTTCAATGGAAAAGACCTAAAGGAATTCACCGAAGAGGAAAAAGCCAATTATCGTTTTGCGGACGTTTCCTTTGTCTTCCAATCCTATCATGCCGAAGATAAAGAGAGCGTCAAAGAAAATCTTCTCAAGATTTTCGCAATCACTTCCCTCTCCAAAAAAGAAAAGAACGAAAAAATCAAAGAGGCTCTAAGCCTTGTCGATCTCCCCGAAAAGGAAAACCAGCTCTTCAAGAATCTATCCGGCGGCGAGAAAAAAAGAATCGCCTTGGCAAGAGGCATCCTGAAGGAATCCAAAGTCCTCCTTGTGGATGAGCCTTTAGCCAATCTCAACGCGGATCTAAGGAAGAAAATGACAAAGGTCCTCCAAAAAGAAAGTGAAAGAAGACTCGTAATCATCATCACCCATGAAAAAGAAGAGATTCCAGATAGTACCACCATCTATGAAATGACAAATGGAAGAATCCATGAAAAAAGAAGAGGCGTTCTTCCACCCAAGAGAGAAGAAAAGGAAAACTATCAGAGACGAAAATATGGATTCAGGGAAATGCTTCATCCCCTTTGGATTGCCTTGAAGATCAAAAGGGAATTTCTTGTCATCACCCTCTTTGCCTTGATGGTCGGACTCTTTTCCATCTCCTTTTCCTTTCAGCTGAGTTCGAATGTCTCTACGGCGATGCAGAAATCGATGCAGAGCTATATGGATGAAAATTGCATGGTCGTCTCAAAGAAAGACAATTCCTTATCCTCAACCTCTTTTGAGAATCCAGATTATGCCACACTCAACCGGCTCAGAAGAAATCATTCCTCTTATATCCTCGGTATCACCTCCTTCTATCAGACCGGTTTTGATGAAATCTTCAATGACAGCCAGCTCATGAGCATCCAGTTCAACCGAAAATCGCTGAATCTCGAGAAACTCTCTCTCAACTCATTTTTGGAATATCGCATGCCTGAAGAAGTCATTGAGAAAACAATTTATACTGATTTATCAAGCATGTCGGAAGAAGATATCATCCTTGCTCTTGATGAAAACCAGATTATCGCCCTCTATTCCATGATGTTCGATACTCGAATCCATCAAGTCAGCGAAGAAGACATGGAAAAATTAGCCAGGCAGATTGAAAACAATCTCGTCCAGTTCCGTATCCAGGCCGATAAGGTCGACTGGCGCTACAATATGGATTACCTCTATCGGGTCAAGGGAATCATCCTGGACAAGAAGAATTACCTGATCAACCCAAGTGAGACGTTCGCCAATCATTTTGTCATGGATATCATGCATTTTGAGGAAATCAATGTCGATGAGGATATCGATGAGAAAAAGCCCTGGACACTGAAAAAATATGATGGCTATCGACTCAAAAACAACACGTCTGGCGAATTCCTGAAATCCTTTCTTGAGGACAAGGAAGCCAATGACTATACGCTTGAGATGTTCAAGACACCCAACTACTATGAAAAGAATGATGTGACAACCCACAATCATGTCTTAGTTGTCAAAGACTATCTTCCCAAGATTCATCTTGATGAAATAAATGATTTCATCAAGGAAAATCAAAAAGACATCCAAGGCATCAATTATTCCTCCCCTGTCTATACCTACACAGCTTCAGGATACATCTCCGGGTTTGCCAAACCGTTCTTCTTTTCAAAATACAAGGAAAAACTCAACCAAATCGAAGATGATTCCACCTATAGCGAGAAGGATTTAGGCCAGCTTCAAGGTTCCCTCATCGAAGAGATACCCGGGGTCATCAAAGCCGATCTTCTCACCAGCATGAATCAGAAGGAAGGTCTCTCCTTCGTCAGTCTTGATCAGACGGCCCTCAAGCCCTACTATGGAAAGAATCCATCCCGCTATGATGAGATTGGAATTTCCAAAAAGATGGCGGAGACTCTTTTTTATTCGGCAACTGGTGCCCTTGGAAAGGATCTTTGCACTTTGACACTTGACCGCACTGTGAAGACCAATGGGCGATACAAAAACGAATTTACCCAGGGAAGCGTCAAAATCACCGGCATCTACGATTCAGAGAAAATCAGTATCTACCAGGATAGTCTTTTTCCCCTTTGCTATTCTTTTTCCTGTGGGGAATTGACCTGTCAGGAAACAAGAATCGAGCAAGTCATCCTCAAAACGGACCTATCAAGCCATACAATCGAAGAATATCAGAATAGAATCCGAAAAAGCGGAGACTACACCGGTTCTTATCCGATGTACCTCATGATCCAGGAAATCAAGAAGACGCTCAATCGTCTTTCCTCGCTCTTTTTTGGCTTTGCCATCCTATCATTGATTTCCGCTTCCTGCCTCTTGCTTCTTTCCTTATATCTCATCATCACCAAGGACAAAAAGGAAATCGGCATCCTTCTTTCCCTTGGCTATACCAAAAAGGAAATCTCCTCTTTCTACCTTCTTTTGAGCCAATCCATCGGATTTTTCGGCTTCATCGGTTCCCTTTTTCTTTCTTTATTGACGGAAGTCATTCTCAGCAAGACGCTGACAGACCTATTATCGAGTTATTCTTTTTCTATTATGCCATTCTTGATTTCTTTTCTTGTCAGTTTCCTTCTGACAACCATGATTGGAACGCTTCTTTCAGGCAAACTGAAAAACGCGACCGTCATGGATGGATTCAGGTAAAAGGGGTAACCGCTTACAGCAAAATCGGAAAAATTTTTATATCACATCAAAACAAAATATGATATATTTTTTAGAGCATTGAAGTGTCAATGCGAAGAAAGGGTTTAGACTATGAAGGGTACTGTTAAAAAGTTCGACAAAGAAAAGGGCTATGGCTTCATCACTGGTGAAGATGGCAAGGATTATTTCTTCCATTACAGCCAGCTTATGATGGAAGGCTTCAAGACTGCCGAAGTCGGTCAGAAAGTTGATTATGAAGCAGCTTCGACCGAAAAGGGTCTCAGAGCCAACAACATCAAGTTCGCTGACTAATCCAAAGAACTTAGCTTTTCTACTTTTTAGATAATGCTAATAAAAGGTCGCCTCTCTTCGGGCGACCTTTTTTGCTGTTCATTATCTTGCGTCTTTGAAGCAGGAACCACCCACAAATTCCCTCATGATGGAATTGCAGGGGATATCCTCCACTTCAATCGGAAGGAAATAGCGGACCATATTCTTCAATCGGCAGGCAAGAAGATATTCTTCCTGGTCCGGCGTGATCTTCTCCAGAAGGGGAAGAACGATATTCCGAAGGGCTGAAAATTCATACGGGACAAAGGAATCGAAGACATAATCGGCGTTCTCCTGCGTTGGATAGATATAGGAGAATTCACCCTGACGGACATCGGGCCACATGCGGATGGTTTCCGTGGCATCCGAATTTCTTGTGCGGACATCGCGTGCGATTCTTCTTAACAGACGGATATCCGTCATCGAAATCGGAGAATGATTGTCGATATTGACCTGCGGCTGAGGCGCAATGAAGATGCGGAACTTCTCCGAAGGAGAGACTTCCTTGAGAACCTGGCTATCCAGGGCATGGATGCCTTCGACAATCAGAGGCTGATTATCCTGCAAGGTGATGGTCTTCCCTGGCTTTCTCTTCTTGGTGACAAAGTCATAAACAGGAAGCGTGACACTTTCCTGACGGATGAGCTGATCCATCTGGCGGTTGAACAATTCAAGATTCAGAGCCTCAACGCTTTCCAGGGAAATATCCGGCGAACTTTCTTCCCTCGTCTTGAAATAATCATCCATCGAAATACGGATTGGACGCAAAGATTTTGACATCAATTCGAACATCAATCGGTTGGCAAAGCTCGTCTTTCCCGAGGAAGACGGTCCTGCGATAGAGATGACCTTGACGGGTGTCTCCGAGGATGTGATCATTCTTCCAAGTTCGGCAATCATATCATTGATTCTCGCCTCACAGAGATTGATGAAGGCCATGGCGGAATTGTTCTTGATAAATCGATTGATTCCAAAAACCGTATCCAATTGGTTATTCTTGCTCCAGAGATAGTTTTTCTGCAGGGATTGGGCATAGGTGGGTTCATCCTTGAATTCTGGAATCATGCCACCACATTCGCTTCTTGGAACCTGGATGAGGAATCCTGGCGCATAATAGCGAAGCATATATTTCTTCAGATATCCTGTCGAAGGGACAAGGAAGGAATAGAGATAGTCATCATAGACAAAATCCCCATCCTTGCATTCATCGAGATGGACAAAATTTTCCTTTCGATACTTCAGAATATCGATTTTATCCTTGAATCCAAGTTTCTTATATCGCTCCAAAGCTTCCTCCTTGGAGATTCTCAACCGCTCGATCTTCAGATCCTTTCTGATGAGTTCCTCCACCTTCTCAGAAAGCTGCTGGACAAAGTCAGGCGAAAGGAAGGAATTCTTTCCGTATAAGGGCTTGGCAAACATCGCTCTGGAAATATTATAGAAAAAGCGAAGATCCATCTTCGGTGCGATCTCATGGCAAGCCATCGAGATCACATATCGAAGACTGGCAGAATAGATTCGATTGGCATTCTGATCCTTCAGATCGAGGAATTCGATCTCATAGTCGTTGTCCTTCTCAAAGACGTAATCGAGCTGTCGGACCTTTCCATTGATTTTCGAGCAAATGAAATCCTTTCTGTTCTCTTCCTTCAGAAGTGAAGAAAGGATGGTTCCTTTTTGAATGTGCTGTTTCATATTGACCTCCTACATCATTGAGCCTATTTTATCGCATTTCATCCCCAAATGGATGAAAAACGAACCAAAAAAAGAGGATAGGCATTTCTGCCTACCCAATCTCCTATCTCAGGTCCTTCTGATAGCTTTCGATGACGCCCTTGTAGGTTGTCTTGATGAAAGTCTTCACTTTTTCACTTAGAAGAGAATCACATAAGACATCCATTTTTTTCTTATAGGTTTCATCTTCCTTGTATTTTGTCACGCTAAGAGCAAGGACGTTGGCATTCTTATCGGCAACCGTGGCATTTTCCATCGGAAGGGATTCACTTGCTTCCAGTCCACCGGTCAAGGCACTGTTGACCGGAAGAACGCCATAATCATAGTCGGCAATGGACAAGGCAAGTTCGGATTCGGCAAGAGGATGGATATTCGATGGAAGGTTGATCGGGGCATTGTCCTTGTCGAGTTCATAGCCATCGATGACACCGGCATCCTTGAGAAGATCAAGTGCTCTGATTTCATTGGAAACATCATTGCAGATGCAATAAGTGGCCGTCTTTTTGTTGGCCTCGAATTCACTTGCATTCTTCTTTCCTTCATAGATTCTCAGTGGTTCGAAATGAACCGTGACAGCTGGGAAGAGTTTCTTATAGGTATAGGATGTCGAATAGACGCTCTGCTCTCCATCATAGTTCTGAAGGTAAGGGCGATGCTGGAAATAGTTTCCATCATATTCACCATTATTGGTCGCTTCATTGGTGATGGACCAATCAAGGACGGTGACTTTCAGCTCATAGCCTTTTTCCTTGAGGTCTTCCTTGCAGACACCATTGAGGATTTCTGCATGCGGCTTCTGTGAGCAGGCGATGGTGATGACATGGGATGTATCCTGTTTGCAGGATGCGAACGATAAGACGAACAACGGAAGCAATAAAATATTTTTTTTCATTTGAGAATTCTCCTTTTATCCAATTTCTTTGTTAAATACAGACCAAACTCCTGAACGACTTCGACAAGAATCACGACGATGACAATCAAGAGCCAGAACACATAACTGGTTTCGAATTTCTTGGAATGTCCCATATAGTAGGCATAAATCTCGGCAATCAAGCCACCGGCTCCGATGTTGTAGGCAAAGGATGTGTAGCCGATGATATTGACAAAGGTGACACAGACCCCTAAGAGAAGCGAGCTTCTCGCTTCTGGGATGAGGACTTTGCGGACAATCATGAAGTCGCTTGCCCCCATCGAACGGATCGCCTCAATCTTTCCATTGTCCACATCCGTCAGAGACTGTTCGACAATTCTGGCTACATAGGCAAAGGAAGAGACAAACAAGGGGATGACCATCGTATACCATTCCCCAGTTCCTTTCCCTAATAAGGCTCTTGTCAAGGGAAGAAGAATCACCGTGATAATCAGACAGGGGATGCTACGCAAGAAATTCACAATCGCTCCCAAGATCAGATTGGCCCAGCGATTCGGCTTGAGTCCCGTCTTGGATGTCACCTTGAGAAGAACACCTAAAGGCAGTCCGACAAGATAGGCAAGAGCTAGGGCAAGCAAGGACATCAGCATGGTGTCAAGGAGGGCTTTTAGGACATTGACAGACCCGATCATAATTCCACCTCCTCGACCTTGATGTTCTTCAGGGCTAAGAATTGCAATACCTTGTGATATTCTTTTTCATCGACTGGTCTCTGGATGACCGTCTGTCCATAGACTTTTCCATCCTTGACTCTGGTATCAGCGTAGACAAGATTGACCATGACATTGCAGTTGAGGACGATCTGGGAAAGAATCGGTTCATCCACATTGCCATCAAACAGGATGCGAAGCATTCTCTTTTCATCGAGATTCGTGTGAATCTTGTTCGAATAGAGAAGTTGCTTTGTAATCTCCGCCTTCGGGGAAAGGAAGACATCATCGATGCTTCCATTTTCAACGATCTTTGCCTTATCCAGGATGCAGACCTTGTTGCAGATGGCTTCGATGGCACTCAGCTGATGAGAGATCATCACGATGGTGATGCCATCGCTTTTGTTCAGCGACTGAAGAAGAGAGAGAACCGATTTTGTATTCTCCGCATCCAGGGCGCTTGTCGCCTCATCGGAGAGAATCACCTCCGGCTTCAATGCTAAACAGCGTGCAATGCTGACTCTCTGCTTCTGTCCTCCCGAAAGCTGGGAGGGATAGGCATTCCATTTTTCCTCCAGTCCGACTCTTTTAAGAGCCTCCAGAGCGATCTCTTTTCTTTTTTTCTTCTCCACCTTGTGGATTTCAAGCCCGATCATCACATTGTCGAGGCAATTCTTCTGATCGAGAAGGTTGAAGGACTGGAAGATCATGCCAATCTGTCTTTTTTCCTCCCTTCCTGCCTTTTTTGTGGGAGAACAGAGAAGTTTCTCCTTGAAATAGATGTTGCCTGATTCGAATGTCTCCAGGGAATTGATGCAGCGGACCAGGGTCGATTTTCCGGCACCGGACAATCCCAAGACGCCATAGATATCGCCTTTTTTGATATCCAAGGAGATATCATCCAAGACAACATGGGAATCAAAGCTTTTGCACAAATGTTCGATTCTGATTTCTGATTCCATTTTCACCTCCAAAAAAAATTCCGTCCCAAACACATAAAGAAACTATGTGCTTAAGGACGGAATTCACCGTGTTACCACCTTAATTCGTTCTATAGTCGCCTATAGAGCCTCAGAGAGTTCAATCGTCTAAACTCATTTGCTGTCACGGGCATACCCGAAGAAAGCTACTCTTTTTCACTTTCTCAGCTCAGAGGCCATGTTCGTCACCCTTATCCATCCTGCTTCCACCGTCCAGGACTCTCTATCGGAATATCTGTGAGTACTCTTCCTCATCAACGCTTTTACGTGGCATATTCTAAACTTTCGAATCATAAAAAACAACATCTTTTTTCAAATAATATTTCCGTCGCCTCATCATATACGGTCAAAAAAGAAGCAAAGGTCTCATCACCTACGCCAAGCACTTTGCCCTGAATGACCAGGATACCAATAGAAAAGGTCTTGCCACCTTCTCTTCTGAACAGGCTATCCGCGAAATCTATCTTCGTCCATTCGAATTGGCTGTCAAGGTCGGAAAGACCAATGGCATCATGGAATCCCATAACCGTATCGGTGCCACCTGGGTCGGCGGTTCTTCGAATCTTTTGGAAGATGTTCTCCGTGGAGAATGGGGCTATCGGAACTTTGTTCTCTCCGATCATGTCGGAACACCGGTCTATCAGTCTTCCTTGCAGGGTGTACTCAATGGCTTGGATATGCAGCTTGCCACCAACGCCAAAGCCGATGATATATCTGCAAACTATCAGGACAACGCCTATGTCATGAGCAGGGTAAGACTTGCCTGCCATCGAATCCTTTTTACCACTGTCAATACGGCTGCCATGAATGGCATATCCCAATCTTCGAAAGTCGTCTCCGTGACACCGGCATGGAGAGTCTGGCTGACCATCCTGCTTGTCGTCCTATATGTCGGCATTGCTGTCGGCGCATTCTTCGTCACAAAGCATTTCTTCTTCCCGAAGAAGAAGGGTGATGCCAAAGAAGAAGCCAAAGCCGAATAATCCATCCCCTTTCATAGAGGTCCGTAAGCATTGCTTGCCGACCTCTTTTTGATGATGAAAAGAAGAAGGACTTTGAAGTACTTCACAAAGACTTTGAAGTAACTTTGAAGTAAATAGTCTATTCTTTCTTTTGGATGAGATGCTTACAAATATACTATTTTTTAGCATACAATGATTTCAACAAATGAATAGAGGTTGTCTTATAAAATTTGATACTCTAACATATATGCCGTGATACATAGCCCAAATTTAGAATCTATCCTTTGGGAATACTTCACTTTCAGCCATCATAGAAGAGCACTCCTTCACAATCAGATATTGCCATACAATTTCAAGGCACAAAAATGAACGCTCTTTCAAAAGATGTCTTACAAAAGAAACGTAGATAGGGTATCATATGTAGGTTTCTTAAAGAATCATCCATAGAACAGGACAACGCATTGCTTTCTTCTTTTGACTGCCAAAAGAAAGCTTCCATTATTTTGTCTAAGATGAAGAAAGAGGTGAAAATGAGAACTGAGATAAAAAAACTGACACTCTCGGCCATGTTTTTGGCTATGGGACTTTTCCTTCCCTTCCTGACGGGCCAAATTCCACAGATCGGTAGCATGCTTCTTCCGATGCACATCCCTGTCTTTTTCTGCGGGCTCATCTGCGGATGGCAATATGGACTCTTCATCGGTGCCGTTCTTCCTTTGATGCGTTCCCTTCTTTTTGGAATGCCTCCGCTTTATCCGACAGCCACAGCCATGTGCTTCGAATTGGCGACTTATGGGTTTGTCTCTGGATTACTCTATAGCCTATTCAAGAAACAGGGAATCGTCGCCCTTTATTCCTCCATGGTCATTTCCATGATTGCAGGACGGATCGTATGGGGACTTGCAGAAGTGGTCCTTCTCGGCTTTGCCGGCAATACATTCACCTGGCAGGCCTTCTTCGCCGGCTCATTCCTGAATGCCTTCCCGGGCATCATCCTGCAGCTCATCATGATTCCTGCCCTGATGTTTGCCCTTGACAAGGCAGGCTTCGTGAAATTCAAAAAGCCTCAAACAGAGACAAAAACGTCCAATGAGGAAGCCCGCCAGAATCCATAAGAGAACGTTTTTTTGCTTTCCTGAGTGAATCGATTTCCCAGGTTCCGGACGATTCATCAAAAAAAAGACCGTTTTCAGGAAAGAATTGTACAGACTGCAAACAAAAAGTATCCAAAGTCGAATGTATTTTTGATATAATGTCAAATGCTATTTTAGATAACAAGATGAAATGCAAGGAGAAAGAATATGGCAGAAAAGAATGTCTTAACCAAACAGGGAAAAGAAGATTTAGAAAAGAAATTAAAGAATTTGGTCGAAGTTGAACAGCCGAAAGCTTTCGAAGAACTGAATTTCGCCAGATCCCAGGGCGACTTATCCGAAAACAGCGACTATGATGCCGCCAGAGAGAAAACCGAAGCCATCAAGGCTGAAATCGCCCGTATCCAGTATGCTCTCGACCATAGCGAGATCATCGATGAAGATATCGGCACAGGCGATGGAAAGACTGTCCGTATGGGCGCCTATACCATCACCATCAAGAACCTCGACACGAATGCGGACTATGAATTCTCCATCGTCGGTTCCTCTGAAGCCGATCCGATGAACAAGAAGATTTCCAACACTTGCCCGGTTGCCCAGGCCATCCTTGGAAAGAAGATTGGAACCATCGTCACCGTCAACGCCAAGAAGCCTTACCAAGTCGAAATCATCGACATCAAATAAAATCGAAAAAAAATTAGACCGAAACCCGTAACTTTGCCCCCGAAGCAGACAATATGTATGTAGGAGGCAATCAAAATGCTTAAAACTATCATTATTGGCATCATTGTTACAGTCGTCGGTCTTTTTTCTTTGGCAGCAGTCAACAACGTGGTATCCGGAAACAGCACAAAATCATCTGTCAACGGCTATGCCACCACAGAAACCCAATCCGATAAGAATACGGTCAGTGTTTCCATCTCCGGAGAAATCAATCATCCCGGTTCCTACTACATCAATCCGGAAGAGACGCTCGGCGATCTCATCGCCTTGGCAGGCGGAGTCACCACAAGTGCGGACACCACTGCCTACAACACCTCTCTTGTCATCAGCACAAGAACATCCTTCTATATCGCACCGCTATTGGTCGATAGCGGAGTCTGTGTGGAAACGAATTCCAAGAAGACAAACATCAACAAGGCAGACAAAGAGGAATTGGTCAGCGTCGGACTGAAGGAAAGCCAAGCGAGCAACCTCATCTCCTATCGAAATGACAACGGTGCCTTCGGAGCCATCGAGGACATCCTCAATGTCTCGGGCATCGGGGCGAGCACCTTCAACAAAGTCAAAAACAAAATCTGTATTTCCTGATGTTCTTCTTTTTTGCATTCCTGTTCTTTCTGATTGGTTTGCTCTCTTCTCTCTTTTCCCCTTTTCTTCTTTTTCTTGCTCTTCTTCCTTTTTCCTATCTCTTCTTCTTTAGAAAAGAAAAAAGAGCCATCTATTTCCTACTTTTCACAATGTTGGGCTTCCTTCTTGTCTTCCTTCTTCCGAAAGGAAATGCCGATGTGAAAAGTCTTTATGGCATCGTCATCGAAAGAAAAGACACGTATTGTCTTGTCCTATCCTGGCATGGAAAATACTATCTTTCCGACAAGGAAGGAAGTCTTTCCCTCTTCGACTTCATCCATATCGAAGGCTATGCACAGAAGATATCCATCACCCATTATGAATCCATCTTCGATTTCAGAAACTATCTTAAGACAAAAGGCGTGTTCTATGAATTCAAGAAAAAGAGTTCATCCGTCTATTTTCAGAATCCGATTTCCAATGTTCCACTGAAGAACTACCTTTTCCAGTCCCTTTCCGAAGATGGGAGGATCTTCATCTCCGCTCTCTTGTGCGGAGATTCCATTTCCAATCTCAGCAATAGCAAAGACTTTGACGAACTTGGCATCCTTTCTGCCATTTCCCTATCCGGTTTTCATATCTCTTTTCTTTTCTCTTCCATACAGTTCTTTCTGAAAGAGGAGCAGAAAAAGAAATTCTGCTATTTCGAATTCCCGTTTCTTTTTCTTCTTCTCTTTCTATCCGGATGGAAATATTCCATCCGAAGAATCTTTCTGATGCATCTTCTTTCCTTTCTGAATCAAAAAAAGAAATGGAATCTTCTCTATATCGACCGGGTGTCCATCGTTGCCTTTCTTCTTTTATTCTTTGAGCCCTATTCCCTATTGAATGGTGCTTTCTATTATCCTTTTCCTCTTCTTTTCTTCCTTGCCCTCTTTCAGGAAAAAGGCAAGAAAGAGAAAAAATCTTTCCCTATCCTCATTTTTCTCTTCTTTCTACCCTATCGGATGACGCAAAGTCCAAAATTTCATTTTCTTTCCCCATTGCTCAGTCTTTTCTTCATTCCGATCAGCCATGCCTTGTTTTTGTCTTCGTTCCTTCTTTTCCTGGTTCCCCAGTTTGGCATCGTCCTAGACAAGATTCTTTCAGGGCTTTTCTTTCTTATGGAGAAAATCGCATCGGTTCCTTTTTATGCTGTCAATGGAGAACCATCCATTCTCTTTTTTGTTCTCTATTATTTCTTTTTTATCGGAATCTTTCTTTTCAGGCAATACCACTTCGACAAATATCGAAAAGTGTGTATGCTTAGTCTTTCCATCGTCTTTCTTTCTTCTTTTCTTCCGGACATATTTCCCCATAACAGCGTCACTTTCCTGGATGTCGGACAGGGGGATAGCACGCTTGTCCGCTACAAGAACTACAACTTCCTGATCGATACCGGAGGAAATGTCAAAATCGACTTGGCAGAAGAATGTCTTATTCCCTATCTCGAAAAAAAGAAGATTCGAAAGCTCGATATGGTCATCATCACCCATTCAGACTATGACCACAATGGCGCACTTGAATCTTTGAAGAATCATTTCCGTGTCGAATGCACCTATACCCAGGATGACTTCCTTCTCATGGAGAACAACACTCTTGATTTCCATGGCCTAGCCATCAGAGACTACAATCTCTATGGAAGCTATGGAGACAACAGCGACAACAACCTCAATTCCGGCGTCTATCAGTTCGCCATCAAAGGAAAGTCTATTCTAATCATGGGCGATGCACCAAAGGAAATCGAATACAAGATTATCAAGAGCCATCCGGAACTAAGGTGCGATGTGATCAAAATCGGACACCATGGATCAAACACCTCCTCCTCAAAGGAATTCCTAAGTCAAGTCTCTCCTTCTTTAGCCATCATTTCCTGTGGAGAGAACAATCGCTACAAGCATCCACACAAAGAAACCATCAGCACCCTCGAATCCCTGAACATCCCCTATGTCCGGACAGATGAAGTCGGAACGTATACCTATCGTCTCTAGAATCCCTCTTTTTTGCATGAAAAAGAAGATGAAATTCAATTATTGTCAACAAAAGGCAATCGTCTTGTTTGTAAATGAAAAGAATTGCATTTATAATTGTTTTGCTATGAAAGAAAAAATCCTGCTAGCCGATATCGGAAATACATCCATCGATTTTGCCTTCTATGAAAATGAGAATCTTTTTGGAATCAGAAAAATCAAAATCCAGGAAAAAGATGAGATTCTCGGATTCCTTTTTAAGAATCTTCATGACATTTCACGATGTCTTATTTCATCCGTCAACCAGAAAGGACTCTCTCTTCTTCTTGATGCGATAAAAAAAGAAGAGATTCCCTACAGGGTCATCGATTCCATCCTCATGGATGAATATTGCAAGAAATATGGCTATACCATCAAAAACACCGCCTATCTAGGAAGCGATCTCTTCTTGGATGTCATTGCAAGAGAAGAGGCGCCACAGATCATCATCGATCTAGGAACCGTAGGAAAAATCCTTTATCTGGATGAAAAGAAGGTCTTTCATGGAGCATCCATCTTTCCGGATATCCAGATGTTCATGAAGATGATGAACCAGGGTACCGAACAGCTCAATGAAACCATCCTGAAGGAAAATCCGCCCCTTGTCTCCCTCAAGACCGATGAATGCATGTCATCCGGAACCATCTATGGAATGGCAAGCCTGGTTTCCGGAATGGCAAGAAGAATCCTGGAGGAATATCATCTAGAGAAGTGTACGATCCTTCTGACAGGAGGGTATGCACCCTTCATCAAGGAGGTCCTGAAAAATTTCCATATGCCGGATTTCCAATACGTAGAAGATCTCTGTCTGGAAGGAATGATTCGTTTGATAAAGAGGTAATGAAAATGAAAGAAAATGCAAATCCAGTCAAAATCAATGACACAAAATGGAGAAAACTGGTCGATCCGTATAAAGAAGAAGCCTTCAAATCCTTAAAGGAACTTGTCGCCATCCCATCCGTCCTGGATGAGACAACCAAAAGCGAGAAAGCACCTTTCGGAAAAGGCGTGGATGAAGCTTTAGCTTATGTCGCCGAACTTGGAAAGAAGATGGGATTCAAAGTCGATCGCTGCGACAATTATGTCACCGAACTCTCCTATGGAGAAGGAGACAAGACACTCGATATCTATGGACACTGCGATGTCGTCCCGGTCAAGAAGGAAAATTGGACCGGCGATCCTTTCACACTCCGCCTTGAAGAAGGAAACACCATGTATGGAAGAGGAACCTCCGATGACAAAGGTCCGGCTTTAGCCTGTCTTTATGCCGTCAAGGCCTTGATGGACAACAACATGCTTGGCGGATACAAGCTTCGCTTCCTTTTTGGAGGAAATGAAGAGAACGATTCCCTCTGCCTGAAGCATTATTTCGAAGAGATGAAGAAGGATTATCCAACCCTCGGATTCTCTCCAGACGCCGACTATCCTTTGATTTATGGCGAAAAATCCATCTATGCCTATAAGGCTTCCTATCCGGCAACGATTCTCGGACTTGGAAACTTCACCATTGGTTCCGCACTGAACATCGTTCCAGCCGAAGCGAGCTGTGAAGTCTCTCTCCACCAGGAAGACATCAAAAAAGCATTGCCAGAATATTTATCCAGACACAAGAAAGTCACCGCCTCTTTCGATGGAAAGACATTGAAATTCTTTGGGAAACCCTATCACGGCTCCATGCCATGGAACGGTGTCAATGCCGGACTCTACATGTTCCATTTCTTAGGCGAAGTCTTCGGAAATAAAACCCTGATCAATATCTTCTATTCCTATCATGATGGAATGGGTGAAAGTTTCAAGGGAAACTTCAAGAATGAATATTTCAGTGAAACTTCCTACAACGTCGGAAGAATCCAGTATGATGGCGCTTCTTTGGATGTCTATGTCAATGTCCGTTTCCCCAGCGATATGAAAGTCAAAACCGTCTTAGACAATGTCCATGACAAGACCCATGCCAATATCACCCTTTTAGGCGGAAGCGATGGCTTTGTCGCTGATCCGAATTCCGATTTCATCAAGATTCTTCTTAACGCCTATCAGAAAGAAACCGGGGATATGGAAAGCAAGCCTTTAGCCATCGGTGGCGGCACCTATGCCAGAGAAAGCAAGAACTCCGTCGCCTTTGGTGCCCAGTTCCCGAACAGAGACTATCGCATGCACGGTGATGATGAATTCTTCCCGCTATCGGACTTCTATGACAATATGCAGATCTATGCCCACGCCATCTATGATTTGGGCGAATATCTCAAATCCGGAAAGAAATCCAAGAAATGAGACTACGACACCGCAAATGGGCTGACCAAGTCCTCAATGACAACAAAGATATCGCTCGAGACCTCTCCGACCTCGATATCGAGGATATCAAGACCTACTCTTCCTTGGAAATCGGATCGGGACAGGGGGGATTCCTCATGGAAGTCTCCAAGATCGAACCCGAGAAGAAATACCTCGGTGTCGAAATCAACCGAAATGCATTCGCTCTGGCTGTCAAGCATCTATCGAGCATCAAGGAAGACCATCACAACTTCATGATCCTGAATGCACCGATTGAGCGTATCTTCCCCCTGATTGAAGAAAATCAGCTGGACAATATCTATCTCAACTTCTCCGATCCCTGGCCAAAGAAGAAACAGCATCATCGAAGACTGACCTATCCCACGCTTCAGAAGGAATATTTCCGTATCCTGAAAGAAGACGGAACCCTATATTTTCGTACAGACAATACGGACTTATTCAACGATTCCATCGAATATTTCAATCAGGCCGATCTCTTCGACTATGAAATCATCTGCCCCTTCTATTCAGAAAAGGTCGACTATCTTCCACCCACCGAATACGAGAAGAAATTCCGTGCCCAGGGCGTCGACATCCATGTCCTCATCGCCCATAAGAAAAAGAAAGAACAGCCGAGATAACGAGTCCATCCCGGGCTCGTTTTTTTCATGCCTGTTTCCTTCCCTAAATACCTTATTTATACCATGGGAAGGAAAGCAGAGCGACGAAAATATTTCAATAAAATTAGCACTCTACTATTGCATTTGCTAAAATTGCGTATATAATATTTCTAGCATTCAGAAAAGTGAGTGCTACGGAGGGCGGTATGAAGACAGAAAGAAAAGACGAAATCCTCAAATATATCGTTGAAGAATTCATCCGAACCGCTCAGCCGGTCGGAAGCAAATCCCTTTTGAGCCGATACAACATGGACTGCTCCAGTGCGACGATCCGCAATGCGATGGTCGAACTCGAAAAAGACGGCATGCTTGAAAAGACGCATGTCTCCTCTGGAAGAGTCCCATCCGCCAAAGGGTACCAATACTATCTCGACCATCTCGACAATTCATCCCTGATGAATTCCGTCGATCTCGAATTCCAGAGAGAATTCCAGGAAGTCCTGAAGAACAAATCCCGATCCGTCGAGGATGTCATCTCCAAGTCCTGCCAGATGCTCTCGGAAATGACGAATATGGCCACGGTCGTTCTCGGTCCGAAGAGTTCGAACGAAACATTGATTTCCGTCCAGCTGCTCAAGCTGAATGAAAACAGTGCCATGGGCATCTTCATCACCGATTCCGGCTATGTCGAAAAGAAGACCTTCGTCATCAATCCCAAAGATGGCGTCACGTTCAATCAGCTGACCAACACGATGGCCATGCTCAATGAACGTCTTGCCGGCACAAAGATCTCCGATCTCGAAGCCAAGGCAAAGGCTCTCCAGCCGATTGCCTCGAAGACATTCGGAAAAGGTGGTGACATCATCATGGAAGCCTTCCTCCAGGCCCTTGTCTCTTTCACTCGGAAGAGATATGAAGTCTACGGGGAAAAGAACCTGCTCTCGCTTCCGGAATTCAGCAACAGCAAGGAATCCTTCATCAATGCCTACGATGCCTTGCAGGATCCCAATGCCCTCGAAAAGAATTTCGCGGGACAGGATGACTTAGGAAGCGTCAACGTTTCCTTCACCAATGAAAACAAAGGTGACTTCGCCATCGTCTCCAAGAAGTTCAATGGCAAAGACCAGCTGGCCGTCGTCGGTCCGAAGAGAATGGACTACAAGAAAGTTCTCTCCGCCCTAGAATATATCGTCTATATGCTGGATCGATACTATTTCTCAGACGGACACAATTCCTCCTCACTGGTTCCCGTTTCCACTCCGAAGGAAGTCATCGATGAGAAACCAGGAAAGAAGAAAAAACAACCCTCGAAGAAAGGAGTCAAAAAATGAGTGAAGAAAAAGAAAATGAAATCCCTGTGACAGACAAGAAAGAAGAGAAGGAAAAAGAAGAAAAGAAAGATTCCAAGAAGGAGGCCTATGAAAACGAGATTGCCGAATTGAAGAAGAAAGTCTTCGATTACCAGGCAAAGTTCGAAGAGGCCGACAAGAAGGCGGATGAATGGAAAAACAAATATTACCAGGTCTACGCCGACATGTCCAACACCAGAAAGCAGCTCGAGAAGGAATCGGCGGATTTCAAGAAATATGCCAAGAAATCCCTCATCGAGGAACTGATTCCGGCACTCGATGGCTTCGACATGGCTCTGAAGAAAGAGCCTGAAGATGAAACCCTGAAGAAATATCTCCAAGGCTTCAAGATGATCCACACGAAGCTCATCGAAGTCCTCAAGAGCCAAAATGTGACCATCGTCTCGCCCAAGCCGGGCGATGACTACGATCCGAATACGATGCAGGCCTTCTCCACCGTCGAAGGCGAGGAAGACAACAAGGTCGCCGATGTCTTCACCAAGGGATATCAGATGTACGAGCATCTGCTCCGTCCATGCGGTGTCATCGTGACCAAGAAGAAAGAAGAAAAAGTCGAAGAAAAGAAATCTGATTCCCCTGAAAAGGAATCCGAAGCAGAGAAAGCTGAATAACCACTATAGGAGGTAAATATTATGGCTAAAGAAATTATCTTAGGTATCGATTTAGGTACAACAAACTCTGTCGTTTCGTATATGCAGGATGACCATGGCGTCAAGGTCATTCCTTCTCCGGAAGGAACCAACACCTGCCCGAGCGTCGTCTCTTTCAAGAAGGATGGCGAGGAAATCGTCGGCAATGCCGCAAAGCGTATGCTTTTGACCAACCCCGACACCATTCACTCCATCAAGAGAAAGATGGGTACAAGAGAAATGACCCATATCGCCTGTATCAACAAGGATTTCACACCAGAGGAAATCTCTGCAAAAATCCTTTCCTATATGAAGTCGTATGCTGAAAAGTATCTCGGCCAGACCGTCAGCAAGGCCGTCATCACCTGCCCTGCCTACTTCAATGATGACCAGAGACAGGCCACCAAGAATGCCGGTACCATCGCTGGCTTGGATGTCGTCCGTGTCATCTCCGAACCGACCGCAGCCGCTTTGGCTTATGGCATGGATTCGAAGAAGTCCGGAAAGATTCTCGTCTTCGATTTGGGCGGCGGAACCTTGGATGTCTCCATCCTCGATATCGGCGATGGAACCTTCGAAGTTCTTTCCACCTCGGGTGATACCCAGCTTGGTGGCGATGACTGGGATAACCATGTCATCGATTGGCTGATTGGAGAAATCTCCAGTCAGTGCGGCATCAACATCTCCAAGAACAACCCGAGCGACCGTCCAACCCTTCAGCGTCTGAGAGATGAAGCCGAAAAGGCCAAGATCAACCTTTCTGCCCAGACCGAGACCATCATCTCCCTTCCGTACATCGGATTCAAGGATGGTGCCCCTGTCAACTTCGAAACCACCCTCACCAGAGCCAAGTTCCAGGATTTGACTGCTGACTTGATCAACCGCTGCAAACAGCCGTTCGAAAAAGCTTTGAGCGATGCCAAACTCTCTGTTGCCGATTTGACCGATGTCATCCTCGTCGGCGGTTCGACCCGTATGCCTGCTGTCGTCGACCTCGTCACCCGTCTTTGCAACGGCAAGAAGCCAAATCAGTCTGTCAACCCCGATGAAGCCGTCTCTGTCGGTGCCGCTGTCCAGGGCGGTGTCATCCGTGGCGATGTCAAGGATGTCGTCCTTCTCGATGTCACGCCTCTGACCCTCGGTTTGGAAACCTTGGGTGGCGTCATGACTCCTCTCATTCCAAGAAATACCACCATTCCGACCACCAGAAGCCAGGTCTTCTCCACAGCTGAAGACAATCAGCCAGGTGTCGAAATCCAGGTCTTCCAGGGTGAACGTCCAATGGCCCAGGACAACAAGTTCTTAGGCCGCTTCAAATTGGAAGGCATCCGTCCGGCAAGACGTGGTGAACCGAGAATTCAGGTCACCTTCTCCATCGATGTCAACGGTATCGTCTCCGTCTCCGCAAAGGATCTGGATACGAACCAGGAACAGCACATCACCATCTCCAACTCCTCCGGCTTGAGCAAGGAAGAAATCGACCGCATGGTCAAGGAAGCCGAAGCCAACAAGGATGCCGATGACAAGAGAAAGAAAGATGCCGACACCAGAAATGAAGCTCAGCAACTGATTGACTCCATCGACCGTCAGGTCAATGACAAGGATCATCCGATCGACGAGAACACCAAAGCCTCCGCTTTGAAGATCCGCGATGAAATCAAGGATGCCTTGGACAAGAATGACCTCGACACCGTCCGTGCCAAGATTGCCCAGCTCCAGCAGGCTGCCAACCAGGTCTATCAGGCCCAGGCCAACCAGACAGCCAATGCCTCTTCTTCCACCGCTGGCGGAAATGCCCAGTCCACTGCTACGGATAACAATGATCCGCATGTCGTGGATGCAACCTTCACAGAAAAGAAAGACAACTGATAAATTCGGAAGCAAGCCCGGAACGCATTTCCGGGCTTATTCCTTAAATAGGAGGATTCTCTATGGCAGAAAACAAACGCGACTACTATGAAGTTCTAGGTATCAACAAGACTGCCACCCAGGATGAGATCAAAAGCGCCTATCGAAAACTGGCCAAGCAATACCATCCTGACTTGAACAAATCACCGGATGCTCCCGCCAAATTCAAGGAAGTCCAGGAAGCCTACGAGGTTCTAAGCGACCAGCAGAAACGTGCCCAATACGATCAGTTTGGATTCGCTGCGTTCGACAACAACGGCGCCAATGGATTCCAGCAGGGATTCAATGGGTTCCAGCAAGGCGACTTTGGAGACTTCGGGGACATCAACGATATCTTCTCTTCCTTCTTCGGAGGAGGCTCCTCTCGAGCCAGAAGAAGCAACATGCCAAGAACAGGCGAAGATAAGGTTGTCCAGGTCAAGATCAATTTCGATCAGGCCGTCAGGGGAACCAAAGTCGATATTCCTCTTTCCTATGTCCAGACCTGTCCGACCTGTCACGGAAGCGGTGCAAAATCACCCGATGATGTCACCACCTGCTCCACATGCCACGGCTCGGGAAGAGTCCGGACGAGAAGACAGACCATCTTCGGCGTCATGGAAAGCGAAGAAGAATGTCCGACTTGCCACGGCAAGGGAAAGACCGTCAAGAAATACTGCGATCATTGCCATGGTTCGGGAAGAGTGCAGGTCAATGAGACCATCACCGTGAATATCCCACAGGGTGTCGATACGGGTGATACCATCCGCATCGCCGGAAAAGGCGAACCGGGCATCAACGGCGGTGAAAGCGGAAGCCTGATCATTCAGATTTCCGTCTCGCCATCCCAGACCTTCGTCAGAAAGGGAGCGGATGTCTACATCAACGCTCCGATTTCCTATACGGATGCCCTTCTTGGTGCCACCGTGACTGTTCCGACCGTCACTGGGGATTGTGACCTTGTCATTCCACCCTGCACAGAACCGAATACGATTCTCCGCATGGCCGGAAAAGGAATCACGACACCCAAGGGCAAAGTCGGAAACCAATATGTCACCATCAATGTCAAGTTCCCAAAGACACTCAACAATGAGCAGAAGGAACTCATCAAGAAGCTCGATGAGATTGAGACCAAAAAAGGTGGCTTCTTCAATTGGTTCAAGAAGAAGAAATAAGATGATTCTGAAAAAAGAGGGTTCGCGCCCTCTTTTTTGCATGTCTAGATTCTGGCTTCCGGAATCTTTCCTTCCTGATAGGCCTGGATAAGTTCCTTTAAGTCCTGTATCTGAAGAGAAAGAAGTTTTCCCTTATCGGTATTTTTGACGAAGATACGATCCTTGAATTTCTCGACGATCTTCACCTTCGACAAGTTCGTCTTCCCCTTGATGAAGTTCTTATGCTGTGCCAAGGCGATATGATGGGAATTGATGATCAGGGTATAGCCTGCGATTCCGGTTTTCGAATGGAAGGACTTTGCCAATCCGCCATCGATCTTGAAGAGTCTTCCATCCGCCTTAATCGGGGATTCGCCCTTGTTGACCAAGACCGGGACATGTCCGTTGATGATATGTCCGTGCTCGACATCGGCAGAGAATTCCTTGAGGATCATCTCGACACATTCCTTTTTCTTTGACCATTCATAGTAGGGGTTGTAGTCTTCATGATACAAAGAGGCATCATCAAGGAAGGTTCTTTCGAAGGTCGTGATCTGGTCTTTTCCGAAAAGCGGGGATTTTGGTCCACACCACATATACCAGAGGAAATCTGTCTCATATTCTTTCTTTGGATCATCCATCGGAAGCTTGCAGGCATGACGGATTCTTCTTTCACAGTAGTCGAGGTAATTCTTTCCAGAGAGGAATCCTTCCTCGGTTTCGACTTCAAAGAAGGAGCCATCTTCCTTCATGGGAATACATGCGTGATAGAGAAGGTTTCCATTGTAGATGGTATAGATTTTTCCTTTCTTGAGAAGGAAATCGATATGCTTCTTCAGCTTCTCGGAATGAGTGAAGCTATACTGAAGCGTCTTCATCAGGTTCTCTTCTTCCTTGTTGAGCTTCCGGATATCGTCCTTATCGAAGGTCGGAAGATTCTGATCAAGAAGGGAGAAGGTCTTGTCCCCTAAGCGAATCGTCTTCTTTTCGACATCCAAGCCATCCAGAAGAAGTCTTGTTCCCAAATGAAATTCCGGATGTCTTTTGATGAGCTGACCTTCCAACTTGAACATGATGATGGTGATGACCTTGCACATCTTGGCAGCCAGATCCGGAGAGACGGAATCGGAGACATTGCTATCAAGAAGATGCGGGCGGAACCTCGTGCAGAGATCATCCTTGTAGAGTTCCTCGGCATACATAGACAAGGGACGGAGATTGATGCCATAGCCCGATTCAAGGACGTCAAAGGAATTGTACAGGGTGGCGATATGAAGGACATTGGCAATGCAGGTCCAGTTTCCCTGAGAGGCGCCGATCCAGGTCGCATCATGGTTTCCCCATTGGATATCGATTTCCGGATACGTCATCAATTCATCCATGATCTTATCGGCTCTTGGACCACGGTCGAAGATATCCCCAACGATATGGAGATGATCGACACAAAGCGCCTGTATCAGTTTGGCCAGAGCCTGGATATATTCCTTTGCGAAGCCAAGCGAAATGATGGAATTCAGAATCGCCTCATGATACGTCTGCGTATTGAGGTCATCCGAATTGGAATTGAGAAGTTCATCCATGGTGTAGTCAAAGGGCTTTGGCATTCTTTTACGGACTTTGCTTCTCGTGAATTTGCTCGAGACGAGCCTGGCAACCCGGATGAGGTTCTCCATGGTGTTCTTCTGTTCATCCGTACTCGGAGACCCTGCGAAGAAAAGATTGACCTTCTCTTCTGGATAATAGATCATATCCGCAAGTTTTTCATATTCGATGGATGTCAAGGATGTGCCTAAAGCTTTCTTCATCTTCATCATGACCACACCCGAACAGGATCGCATCAGGTAGGAGAAAGATTCATATTCGCCATGGACATCACTGAGAAAGAATTCCGTTCCTTTCGGCAACTCCATAATGGCGGAAAGGTTGATGATTTCCGTCGCTGCGGATTTTAGATTCGGAAACGTCTTCGACAGCAATTTCAAATAATCGAGATCTCTCATGGTAGTATTTCCTTTTCTTGATTATAAATCATTCCTCCTCTTTTTCCTTTGAAAACTTCATCTTATCTACCAAAATAAAATGAAATCGATGCATTTTCTTTACATTTCGCTTTCTTCTATCCTATAATCACTGCCTATGAACAATAGAGAACTCGGAAAAAGAATACCTCTTGAAGGAACTAAGAACACCAGGGATTTAGGTGGCTATCCGACAAAGGATGGCAGAACAATCGCCTATAAAAGACTCATCCGCTCAGATTGCCTAGCCAATATCACAAAGAAGGATGAAGATATTCTTCTTCATGATCTTCATGTCCTTTATGAAGTCGATATGCGTGGAAAGCATGAGATTCTGACAAGGCCTAATGTAAAACTCGAGAATGTCACTTTCCTTCATCTTCCCATCCAGGAAGAAGAAAAAAGAGAAGAAGACTACAATCCACATACGAACATCCTGGTCGAAGACAAAGCACTTCAGCATACTATCGACTACCTCTTCCGGATGGACTTCAAAGGCGATATCACCATCGCATTCGAAAAGGTCTATCGGAATATGCTCCGTCCTTTTGGAAAAAGCGCCTATGAGAAATTTATCCGTCTCTGCATAAAGAACAAGGAAGGAGCTATCCTCTTCCATTGTGCGGATGGAAAAGACCGCTCTGGATTGGCCGCTGCCATCCTTCTTCTCTCTCTTGGTGTCGAGAAGGAAATTGTCATCCAGGATTATCTGAAGACAAATGAAAACACCATCGACAAGGCTCGAAAACGAGAAGAATACCTCCGCAATGTCGCCCATATTCAAGATGAAACCATCATCAACTCCATTAAGGCAGTGGCTGGTGTAAGAAGAAACTGGATTGAGGCTGCCTTTGATGAAATGGAAAAACAAGCTGGCACCATCGACAATTTCATCAATCAGGAACTCCATCTCTCAGAGGAAGACTTAGAAGAACTGAGAAATAACTATCTCATCTGACCAACGAAAAAGAGGACTGCCATCAGGCTAATCCTCTTCTTTTTCGATTCTCTTGACTAAGATACGATTCACAGCGCCGTTTTCATCGACGGCGATGACTTTGATATGCGTATTCTCAAAATCGACTTCATTGCCGATTTTGGCAAAATGATCATCCAACAGCTCGATGATGAATCCACCGATGGTCACATAGTCGGTGTTGATCTCATCAAACGGAATATCGAAGAGATCACAGAAATCTTCCAGAGTGACGTTTCCATCGATGATGTAGGTTCCATCTTTTCTTTCGACAATCGGTTCCTGGGTTCTGTCATTCTCATCCCAGATTTCGCCGACAATCTCTTCTAAGATATCTTCCATGGTGATGATGCCATCAAGGCCACCATATTCATCGATAACGAGAGCAAGCTGTTTTTTCGTCTTCTTGAATTCACGAAGAATATCATTGATTTCCGCAGTATCCGGGAAGCGCATCGGCTCAAGAAGGATATCACGGATAGAAAATTCCTTATGGGAAAGATATTCCTTCATCAATGTCTTCGTCTGGATATAGCCAATGACATTGTCGATTGTCGATTCATAGACGATGACTCTTCCATGGCGATAGAGTTCCGCATCATGGATGATATCTTCCATATCATCATCGATATCGATCGCATAGACATCGACTCGCGGCGTCATGATTTCATTGGCCTGGGTTCTGGTGTATTTGATGGTTTCATGAAGCATATCGGCTTTTTCTTCATCGACCTGACCATGTTCCTGAATATCATCGACCATCTCATGAAGTTCTTCTTCTGCCACCGGTTCATCCGAGACATTGTTGGCAAAGATCTTCGAGACACCTTTTCCGAATAAGGAGACCGGATAGGTGATGGGGAAGAAAAGATAAATCAGGAAAGAGATGATATTGGCATAGGCCTTCGACAGTTTGAGATTGTTGATCTTCGAAATCGACTTCGGAACAATTTCACCAAAGCAGATTTTCAGAACCAGGACAATCAAGGAAGCCACAAAGCCCCATGTCTCACTATAGGGAGAAGTATCTCCCAAAATCAGAAAGCAGAGATTGACACCTAAGAGGGTCGAAACAGAATCCAGACCGGCATTGACGATATCATTCCCAAAGAGAATCGTCGCAATGCTCGTATCATAGTTGGTGGCCAGTTTCTTGGCACGGACAACCTTCTTCTTATCACTGGAAGTCTTTTCCAGTTCATCGAGACGATGAATCGAGACACTTCCATAGGCCATATCGGCACTCGAGAAGAAGAAGGAAAGGCAAAGGAAGCAGAACAAAGCAATGGAATAGACGATGATTTTCACAATATTATTCATGTTGCTTCACCTCGTCTTTCGGATTCATGCTCGGATTCTCGGAAATATCATTGACGACTTCCTCAAGGATATCCTCCATCGTCAATATACCAATCGCCTTTTCTTCCTTCATGACGATGCCAAGATGCACTTTCTCGCTGTTGAGCTCATCAAAGGCATCATCTAGACGCATATCAAAAGGAATCTCCACGATTCTTTCAAGAATGGAGGGAATGCTCAGATGCGGATCCTTGATATATTCCTCAAAATAGACACGGGTGACAAGGACACCAACGAATTCCTTCTTTTCTGTATCATAGACTGGGATTCGGCTATAGGTCGTCGACTGGATTGTTTCATTTACCTTATCAGCGGTCAAGTCATCCACTGTGAGATAGAATGTCTTCTCAAGAGGAACATAGACCTGGCTCACCTTCATGTCATCGAAGGTGAGAACATGCTTGAGAATCTCTTTTTCATCCTTCTCGAAGAGTTTTTCCATGTCTTCATCATTGTCTTCATCCTCGATGATATTATCTTCCTCATTGATAGCCTTATCGGCCTCATAGAGAAGATCTTCCTTGCTAAGAAGATTTTCATCCTCAAGATGAAGCATCCTGTGGATCAGAGAGAGAAGTCTTTTGAAGGCAAAGACGATCGGAAAGAGAAGAATCTGAAGCGTATATAGAGGATAGGCCATCAATACAGCGATCTTATCCGGTATGGCTCTCGAAATCACCTTGGGCAAGGTATCGGCGACCACATAGAAAAGAAAACCCATGACGACGGTGGAGAAGATGGCTTCCATGCCATCGGCCCAGCCATTGATCGTCGCGATATTTAACCAGAGCATCGCCGAGATGAAAGACATCAACGTCGAAAGGGTATTCGAAGTCACCAAAATAACAACCAAGGAGTTGTCGAATCGATCGACAAGACTCGTGATGATCTTGGCATATCTTTTTCCTTTTTCCGCCTCAGCCCTGAAATGATATTTATTGCATGTCGAATAGGCATTCTCACATGCAGAAAAGCAACCTGTCAAAAGAAGCAATGCGGCAATGACCAGAAATGCCATCCACATCGGCATTCCCCATACGGTAAACGTATCATTCACTTCCGTCAGTATACAATGAGAACTTATCACAATTGCTAAAATTACCTCAGTAAATTATTATACATTATTTCTCGATGATTTTATATAGGGAGAGAGGAAGTACACTTGAATGCTCAAATGAAATAATAACGAAATATCATAAGCGGATAAATTTTAAAACAAATATAAAAGAAGTAAACCTAAAACTGTGAATATTTTTCGAGTACTCCCTTGACATATGGGATGTATTTCTTTTTTTAACTTCCTTCTTTTCCTATCCTCAAGTCCAGTCGTGTTGGCTGAGACAAGGCGTTCATCGATATCTATATACTAGATACAGGTGGTAACATAGAAGGTTTCTTCCTAGAAATATATTGTTCATAGACTCATGATTTTCCGGCCGCAGCCAGGGCTATCGCCTCAATTCTGGCTGCGGCGGGATTCCTCATATCTTGATTGTGATAGCGGGGCGGACGCCATTGCTCGAATTGTAGACGCGGCTGCCGTTCAGGTCGCCACCATTGTACACATCCAACGCGTCTGTGGGGAAGAAGCTGTGCGGGGAACGGGTCCAATAAAGGCCATTGCCGTTATATGATGAACTGGAATCGGTATTGTAATATGCTCCGCTTGCCTTTGCATAGTCCGTTGGCTTGCAGCATCTTGATTCGTCGTCAGGAAAATACGACGTATTCGTATAATCTTTATAGCTAAGAAGATAGACCTTATCATTCGTATTCTCACAGGCATAGGAGTTGGTGCTCGAATTCGTTGTCGATGCACTGTTGTCGACTTCCACTGTCTGGCTATAGGATGAATCAAGGGAGAATGCCGAATTATAGAAATCAGAGTTCAGCCAGGAACGGATATAGCTGTATTTGTAATTGTTGAGATATACAGTCTTTCCATCTATTGTTCGATCAGAAAACGATAAATAATAATATTGATTTGCATCCAATAAGACTGTCGAGACAAGGGAATAGGTTCCATTGTCAGAAGAAAGCACTTTCCATTCGATTGGCTCACACTTGAACCAATAGGCAGTTCCATTTACGATTTTCGTTCCATCGCTGAAAGTATAGGAAGTAGAATAAGGTGAAGCCTTCTTCTTGGCATAATAGGCCCCATCATAGAGATACCAGCCATTGGATTCTGCTGTAGTAAGAGTATTGAGTGTTGAAATTAGAGATGCATCAGAAACATGAGTCTGAGGATATAAACCATAAGTCAAAGTGTTTGTTTCCGATAAATAATTCGGCATTTTACCAATCGATTTATCATCTGCCTCTTTTTCTGCGGCAGTCCAAAAACACGCCATTAAAGACTTGTCTCCCGTAGGCATTGTAAATGTATACGTTTCATCACGACTTAACAATTGGTTTCCTTCATACCATCCCTTAAAAGTGTAATTGGAATTGGCTGTTGCATTTACAGTTATTTTTTCATTCGTATATCCTTGTCCCGAAAGAATAAAAACACTTCCTTTTGTCATATTCTCACTTATCACAGTCAATTTATTTAGAATTGCTGACCATTTTCCTCGAAGAGAAAGACTCACCGAATAGCTTTTGGAATCTAGCGAATACTCTAATAATAACCATTTAAAAGTAAAGCCCGTTTTTTGGCTAGGTTCATTAAGATACTGATTCGCTTTTTTCTTAATTGTCGTCCGATAATTTCCATCATAATTGACATCGACTATGCCACCGATATTGTAAATATAATCTATTCCTGTTTCAATATCAGAACTTTCGAAAGCCTTCCCTGCTTCACACATGGCCAAAAGATTCTTATTATCGCCAAAATCACCATTTTTTTGAATTAGCTTGTATGCTTGGTCATACTGCTTGTTATTAAGATAATATTGTATATCAGATTGTCTTCCACTTGGAATGAAGACGTTAAAAGTGAGTATCATAAATAGCGTAACTACGCCCACTAATGACAAAGATATGGTTAAAAATATTTTTTTGCGTTTTAAAAACCACTTTATCTTTTGTGCTTTCTTCAGCTTTTCACATTCAGCGATTTGATTCCTGGAATCCTTATAGGAGATGTTATTCATGAAAATACGAATGGCGTCATCATACATTCCACTGTTTTTATAGGAAATGGCTATTCCATATTGTTCTTCACGAATCAAATTTTCGACAATTTCGATTTCATTTTTAGAGTCTCTATAATCTTCGATTTTCTTAAACTCGGAAATTGACTGCTGATACATTTTTTTAGATTTATAATCCAGTGCTCTTTGATAGATGTTTTCCTTCTTCAACATCTCTGTGCAAAAAGAAATCAGGGAGGAAGAATCCTTATATGCTTTGATGGACTCAAAAAGAGAAATTGCTTTTTTGTAGTTATTTTGCGATTTGAGTCGTATAGCATCGTTATAAATCAATTCGTTATTTCGTCTTTGGCAAATATTGATTTGAGAAAAGGAGTCCCTATAGTCCTTGAGCTGTTTGAAAATGGATATGGCATCCGCATAATATCTAGCGTTTTTTGCATAGAGGCCTTTTTGATAAAGGTCTTCCTTTCCCTGAAGAATCGCGCACTCCTTCGCTTGTCCGTCCGCATCCTGATATCTATAAATTTTCTGAAATGCATGGCAGGCTTCCTGGTATCTTCTTTCATTCTTCAGATTCATCGCAGAGCCATAAAGTTGATTCAGCCTTAGCAAAATTTCATCGTTGATTGAATCAAGAAGTTTTTGTAGCTTTGCATCGCCATATTTATAGGCATGACGATAGTTCTCATTTTGGTCAAGCGGCTCTAAAATTTTTTTTAGTTCATCTTCTCCGCAATGGTATTCAACAAGCAACTCAAGAAAATAAGCTCGACCATTCTTTGCTTCCTTATAGAGAATCTTATTGAGCAATGGTGTCGCTTCATCATATTTTCCATCATCAATCAAAACCTCTGCTTTGGAAATCATTTCCTCCACTGTCAATTCGATTTTTTCTTCTTCGTTTCCGAACTTAAGATTCAAGCCATAATGGCGAACACCAATGAGAAGAATTCTTCCAGTCTCTTTAAGAGGCAAGCGATTCTTTTTTGAAATCAAAGAAACATATTTGGCAAAGTCGTCAAAGCTAAGATCAAAATTATTGAACTGCTTCTTGTTCTTGAGAACTGACCAAATATCCAAATAGAAAGCAACAAAGAGGTCATACATCTTCTTCTTTTCTGGCTTTTGTAGAACGAGACCAACCCTTGCAATGAGTGTCGAATAGGCTTTCTTCTTGCTCTTGTTCATCATATTCGATGCAGGAATTTTTTTGGCTTCTTCCATTTTCTTTGCTTTTGCCAGAGTGATTTCATTCTCAGAGGCGGAATAAGGAACACCCAAAAATTCGTAGAGGTTTCCACAATTCAGGATTCGATATTCATCATCCAATCCATCAAAAGAAGCAAATTCATCATCCTTCGGCATCAGTTTATCTAATGCATCATCCTTTAAGACCCAGAAGCCTTTCTGTTCTGCTTCTTTGACAAGTTCATCAAATGAAAAGATATTCTCATTCTGGATACGATTTTCAGATGATTCCACGATATTTTGGATCATCGATGGAAGAACGACTTTCGGAGATTTCGATGCACCGAATAAAAATTCCAAAGCTTTTCGAATCGACAGAGTCTTTAAAGATATGCGTTCGATGTTTCGTCCGCCTTTATTTCGATTATATTTGTTTTTGCTTTTATCATAGACAGCATCGTAAACCATGATTTCTTCTGCATCATTCTTTAAGTCTTGGGCCAGACGTGGATTCTTCGGATTGGTCTCACTGGCTTTTTTCTTGATGATGGTATCGATATTCTGCACATTCTTCTCGGAAGGCTTGATTCGATAATAGCGGAAATAATTGTATTCCACATCACTCAATTCAACTGATGTTCTTTGCTCTGACATGCCTTAATCACTCCTCTAGATGTTCCAAACTTATTTCCTTAATTTTGATGTAGAAGATATGACTTCAACCCCACTAAATCCATTCTTTTGTAAAAGACAATCAATTTGATCTACCTTTTTGTCCAAGCAGGGACCAATGACAACTTTTTTCAAAAAACCTGATTTAGGGATTTTTAGACTAAATATCTTTTTGCCAGATTTATCTTTATCAAATTCCCAATAAGCATTTATTTCTGGTAAGCAATCCAAAAACAATCTCCATGCCAATCGTTGTTCTTTCTCAAACGAAAACTCTTTATTTTTAACAAACGACATCAAATCAAGAAGATATTCTTCAGCTTCATTCCATGCATACCCATCATTTGAAATATTACTAAATATCTTACCATCAATCTCGCGGCAAGCCTTGTCTATTAATTCATAATACTTTTTCGTGCCACTATAAATGACATCTTGATATAAAACATGGGAAATCGGATATCCAATATTTTTTGGTACCTTTTTCAAGTAGTTCTCGCTAAAGCCTAACATCATCCCCTCTCCTCTAGAACCATAGCAAAGCCATTGATTTGCTTTATCAAATTCTTTTGAAAAACTTATTGATAAATATTGAGGGTGCTTTAAGCTATTCGTATCTTTTGATGGCAAATCGGTAAAATATCGATGTCTTTTATCTTCAAAATCATTAAAAAAGTTATGGAATATTTCGCAATGATGGCTAGACGACGATATATATCTTTTTTTAAGTTTTCTATATACTGCCCGAGAAAAGATTTTGATTTCCGAGGAATCATTTAAATTCTGTGCATAGCCAAATCGAATCAAAGATGAAGAAATGATTTTTTCAAACGCGTCATATGACGTATAGTGATAAGTCAGTTTATTATTCATGTGTATTTCTCCCTATTTGACGGTTCGCATAGTAGACTCGGAATTTACTACTTGCCTGTTTCTAATCTTATACATAAACGGCATGTAATAAATTTCCTTTCTCAAGGCCATAGAAAGAAAAAAGGCCTTGGCTGATAAACCAAGACCCATAATAGGTATAATTATACATTACCCCCCCCCCGCGTCAATTTTACAAAACCCGAGGAGAAGCAAGGTTTGATAAACATATTGTACAACAAACAGTTCTTATTGTGGATATTTTTCGAGCATTTCATTGACATATTTCATCGCCAATGCCTCATCTGGATTGTCAAATTCGATGAAATAGCCTTTCCCTTCCACATAGCGGATCGTCAGTTTCTGTCTTTTGTATTCGATTTTCCACTTGATCTTATGCTGGATGGGACCGATCAAGAATCCTGCGGTTGCGAAATCCTGGATGCAGTCGGATTCATCCTTCCACACATGATGGAAATCCCCTTCCCGTATGAGAATGTTGATCGGACGGATGATTTTTCCATCCTTTCGGATCTTTGGAATTCCTTTATGGACCAGACTGGAAGGAACATACGTCTTTCCCTGATCATCCGAATAGGAGCGAAGTCGAAGAATATTCTCGGATGGGGAGACTTCATTTGGTGTCGAGAAATAGGTATCTTTCTCATAGGTGATCTTCTTGATGAAGGACTCTTTGAGAATCTCATCGATGGCTTTCTTCGAATTGGTGTGTGTCTCCATCTTCGTCTTGTAGAGCGTTCCATTCTTCTTCTCGAGGAAGGTCATGTCATTGATATAGATGACATCTGCATTCTCCTTGGAAGGAAGAATCGTCGAGACATAGCTCGGGATGATGTACTTGAAATAGAGTCTGGTCGTGAAAGCCGAACTTGCGGAGGTATTCTCTGCCTGGCTATCCCGGATGATTCTTCTTAGGAAGAGGGATTTTGGATTTCCATCGACGAAATTGGTGATGATTTCCTCTCTTGGGAAAAGACGGATGAGATTGTTGTTCAATGCATAGATACCTTCGATGATGATGCAGTCATAGTCTTTTCCATTCAGATAGGTATGGCTTGGAATCCTTTCGGAATAAATCTTGGAATACACTTTCTTCTCGACCATCCTGTCCAAAAGAAGATCTTTCACATCCTGGGCGGCGGAGGACATATCATAGACGATTGGTTCATCAAAATTCAGCACCTTCCATTCCTTATTCAGATAGGAAAGAAACTTCGTAAGTTCCTCTTCGCTTGCAAAATAGGAAGAAAGAACACTCTTAAGCTTCAACAAAGAACTTTCCGAGTATTTCTCATCGAAAGGAATTTCCATCAGAATCGGCTTGATGGCCGAGGAAATCTCCTCAAGATGCTCTAGTTTTCCATCATAGTAGTTCTGATTCACCTTGAGAGGAATGAGGTGGCTAAGTCCCACATTGTAGTTATCCAAGGAAAGAATGCAGGAATGATGTCCGTTTCTTTCTAAGACATCCTCGAGAAGTCTTGCACAATACGATTTTCCACTCGAAGAGGCACCGGCGATGAACACGACGGCCTTTTTCTTTTTCTCGAGGGTTTCCTCGATGAGATCGATATTGGCACTGACCCATTTGTCAGGATGATGATACTTGTATTGCATAAGAAGAAAAACCTTTTCTATGGATTCATGGAAATCCATTCGAAGAATGACGACGCCGTATTATAGAACATCTTCCCGATGGAGAATGCACTTGGATCATCCATCTTCAGATCCGTATTGATCCAGTCAAGAAGATAGCTGTTGCCTGCCTTGTAGGTCAAAGAAGCCACCAGAGAGACAATCGCCAAGACAAGAAGAATCGAAAACGAAGCCTTGAAGACCATTCTTGCCGCTCCGCAGAGTCTTCCAAAAAAGGATCTTCCCTTCTCTCCGAAAAGAGACCCGTCCTTCCAGAAAGGACTGAAGAGGACACGGATAAGAATATAGGTCAAAAAGAAGAGGAAGAGAAAGACAACGACCAGCATCGTCCAGTTGGCAAAGCTGCTCGCTAGGGCAGATGAGACATTCGAAGAAAAATCACTCGCCTTCGTGGTGAAGAAGGAATGAATGAATTTCGGAAAGTGAAGTTCACTTAATGCCGTCGACATCTGGCTGTTTCGCAGGGTGACATCACTCGCTGCGATCGTATCCTGAAAGGCTTCGGTTGTCGGCAAAGCCGCAGTATACCATGACTGAATCAGGGAGCAGAGGTTTGTCTTGTTCAGAAGATTGAGCAAAGGGTTTCCAGCCAGATAGCCCACAAGGATTCCCATCTGCATGGCAAAAGAGGAGAGCCTTTTTTTCGAAAAGCCGGTGAGAAATCCCCAGAGAAGTGCCAAAGCCAGGCAGATCAGGATGACAAGATCAATGACACCCATCAATAATATATGGACTCCTTGACCTTATCGGCATATTCTTTTCCACAGAGCGTCTCGATGATATCGAAAGCGAAATCGATGGTCGCCGCTGCGCTCCTTCCCGTGATGAATTTTCCATCCACAACGGAATACTGATCGACATATTCCCCGCCGAAATCCTCATCCATGCTCGTAAAGCAGGTATATTTCTTTCCCTTGAGCAGGCCAAGATGGCCTAAGATGGTCGGTCCGGCACAGATGGCTGCAATATATTTATCATGCGTTGCAAAATTCATGACCATCTTGAGGAATTCCGGATTCTTCTCTTCGGCGACATATTCCGGTCCGCCCGGAATGATCAGCATATCATACTCATCGATATTGACATCTCTCAGGTTGACCAAATCGGTCACGCTGAGGCCATATCTTCCGATGGCCTTTGTATTGTCTATGCAGGCAAAAGTGAGATCCATCTGCGCTCTTTTTAAGATCGCATAGGTTCCCACTGCCTCGATATCTTCAAATCCATCCGTCACTACCATCAATAATTTCATAATCCATTACCTCTGAAGAAAGTTTCTTTCTTTTCTTCTCTCATATTTTATATAATATGGACGGAAAAAACAAAGTCAAATCATGAACTCAATTTTAAAAGATTTCACAAGCCTGTCCTCCTATGTCTTTCCTTTTGAGGGAGAAAAACATTTAGCCACCATCATCATGGTCCCCTATCGGGAAGATACCTGGAGAGAAGAGGCCAAGCCTGCCGTTGAAAACTATTTGGAAGTCGTGAAAGCCATCTCACAATATGAGATGACCGTCGTCATCATCGACCCGAGAATCGATGAGAAGATCGTCTCTCGGTTCCAGATGAGGAACACCCATATTCTCCGACTGAAATACGATGATGCCTGGGCAAGGGATTCTCTTCCCGTCTTTTTGGCAAATGAAGAGAAAAAGAGCCTTGTCGGCGTCGATTTCGGATTCAACAGCTGGGGAGGAAGCTATGACGGACTCTACACGGACTACAAAAACGACAACGAAGTCGGAAAGAACACCCTTCTCGAACTGATGATCCACCGCTATGCGGATAAGGATTTCATCCTCGAAGGCGGAAGCATCCACAGCGATGGAAAAGGCACACTCCTCGTCACCGAGGAATGTCTTCTTTCTCCTGGAAGAAACCCTTCCATGACGAAGGAAGAAATCGAAGAACGCCTCAAGAAGGATCTCAATGTGAAAAAGGTTCTCTGGCTTCCCTATGGCATCTATAACGATGAGACCGATGGGCATGTCGATAATATCTGCTGCTTCCTCAAGCCCGGCGTCGTCGCCCTGGCTGAGACGGATGATGTCAGCGATCCACAATATGAAAGATCAAAGAAGGACCGCGAATATCTTCTAAATGAAACCGATGCTGAGGGAAACAAACTCGAAATCATATCTCTTCCTCTTCCAAAGCCACAATATCTCACAAAGGAAGAGGCTGCCGGCATCAAAAATGACACCACCGCAATCACAAGAGAAGAAAATCGACGTTTGGCTGCAAGCTATGTCAACTTCTACATGGGAAAGGATTTTTTGATTCTTCCGCAGTTCGGTGATGAAAAAGATGAAGTCGCCAAAAAGATCCTTTCAGACTTCTACAAGAACGAGAAAGAGATTGTTCCGATCTATTCGAGAGAGATTCTTCTCGGCGGAGGAAATATCCATTGCATCACCAAGCAGATTCCCTTTATGGAACCAGGCTATGATATCGAACCGAAAGAGGAGATGAAAGAATGAAAGTCACACTCTCGGCCACCCAGATGGCCTGTTCTTCAGTCTATGAAGAAAATATCCTCCACGCCACCAAGATGGTGAAGGAAGCCAAGAAGAAGGGAGCGGATGTCATCCTTCTTCAGGAGCTTTTCCAGCGAAACTATTTCTGCCAGATTGAAGACTATGATTGTTTCTCCTTTGCCGAGGAATACACAAATTCGAAAACACTCGACTATTTTTCCAACCTCGCCAAGGAACAGGAAGTCGTCCTTCCCATCTCCTTCTTCGAGAAAAGAGGAAACTGCTACTACAATTCCCTCTGCGTCATCGATAAAGATGGAAAAAGACTCGGTCTTTATAGAAAGACACATATCCCCACGGGCGAATGCTATGAAGAGAAATTCTATTTCACACCCGGCGATACCGGCTACAAGGTCTTTGAGAGCAAGGCTGGTAGAATCGGTGTCGGCATCTGCTGGGATCAGTGGTTTCTGGAAAGCGGAAGAATCCTCGCTCTGAAAGGGGCACAGTATCTTCTTTTCCCGACTGCCATCGGAAGTGAACCCACTCTCCCCATCGACTCCATGCCCCACTGGCGAAATGCCATGATCGGCCAATCGGCTCTGAATATTCTTCCTCTTGTCGCCTCGAATCGAATCGGAACGGAAAAGGAGAAGAATTCCTCGATGACATTCTATGGTTCTTCCTTCATCACGGATGAGACCGGATGCATCGTCGAATCGGCTAGCCGCGACAAGGAAGAAATCCTTGTTCATACCTTCGACCTCGACAAGACCGACAAGACAAGAAGAGACTGGGGCATCTATCGCGATCGAAGACCGGAAATGTATTCCTCGATTCTTCTCCATGACGATAGCGAGGAAAAGCTATGAGATTCATTTCATTCAATGTGAATTCCATCCGTGCCTATCTTCAGAAAGGTCTCACGGAACAGTGGCAGAAACACAATCCCGATATCTTTTCGATTGAGGAGCTCAAACTGACCGAGTCAGTCCATGAGAATTTTCCTTTCGTGATGGAAGGCTATACGCCCTATTGGACGGTGAGCAAGACAAAAAAAGGCTATGCCGGAACTGCAGTCATGACAAAAATGAAACCAATCAGTGTCCACTATGGGCTTCTTGATTCGAAATACGACGATGAAGGAAGAGTCATCACCCTGGAATTCGAAAAATTCTATTATGTCGAGATGTATGTTCCCAATTCCGGAGAGAACCCGGAGAAGAACGCCAAGCCGAAACGCCTTCCCTATCGAATGGAATTCGAAAAGGATCTTCGGGAATATCTTCTCACATTGAAGGCGAAGAAGTCGGTCGTCGTGACTGGCGACTTGAATGTCGCACATAATGAAATTGACCTGAAGCATCCGGAGACGAATCATCTCTCCGCCGGCTTCACCGATGAGGAAAGAGAATGCTTCACTTCTCTTCTTTCCTTGGGATTTGTCGATACTTTCCGTGCCCTTTATCCAGACAAGGTCGAATATTCCTATTGGTCCTATCGTTTCCATGCTAGAGAGAAGAATGCCGGATGGCGATTGGATTACTTCCTTGTCAGCGAGGATCTCTTCCCGCTTGTCAAGGATAGCCGCATTCTGAATGAATGCTATGGTTCCGATCATTGTCCAGTCCTGCTTGACATCGATTTGTAACGTCTTTCATTTGCAAAAAGAAAACATTTCATGATAAGATTTATCTAATCCATATGTATCCTATCCAACACCTATTTTATTTTTCATGTAAGGAAATCAGAATATGCAACTAAACAATACCAATTCCATGCCTTTTTCGAGAGAAATCGGAAATTATCCTATCAAAGTCGTCGCTTTAGGCGGTCTGAATGAGATGGGAAAGAACTGCTATGTCATCGAAGTGAACAACGACGCCTTTGTCATCGAGGCTGGTTTGAAATACCCGAATTCGGCCATTCCCGGCGTCGATATCATCATTCCCGATTTCGACTACCTCAAAGGCATCAACAACCGCATCAAGGGAATCATCATCACCCATGGGCATGATGACCAGTATGGTGCCCTTCCCTATTTGATGAACATCACCCATGCTCCGATTTATGCCACGGAGACCACCATCAACATCATCAAGGACCAGTACGAAAAGAAATTCAAGAAGATGGTCAACTGGGATTTCAGAACCGTCGAGCCAAGCCAGACTGTCAATATCGCCGGACATATCTTCGACCTTTTCCAGACCACCCATTCTGTCAGCCAATCCTTTGGCTTTGCCTTAAAGACCAAATTCGGAAACATCGTCTACACCTCCGACTTCATCTCCGACTATTTCCCACTGAAGGGATTCCAGTTTGATCTTCCCAAGGTCGCAAGACTCAGCGAGAATGAGAATACATTCCTTCTCATGACCGAAAGCGAAGCTGCCAACAAGCCGGGCATCGCCTCCCCGAATCACAAGATTACCGACAAGATCAAGGACGCCTTCAAGAATCAGACCGGAAAAATCTTCGTCTCCATCTATTCCCAGAACTTCTACAACATCCAGGAAGTTATCAACCTAGCCAAGCAGTTCCACAAGAAGATCTGCATCGCCAACAAGGCCCAGGAACCGTTCTTCAACAGAATGGCTGCAACCGGAAACCTCATCATTCCCGATGACATGAAGATTTCCCTTGCCGATATCAAGATTACCTCCAACAAGGATCTCATCGTCCTTGTCACTGGAAGCGGAGATGCCCTTTTCAACCTCTGCAAGGATATCTGCTATCATACGATTCCTTCCCTGAAGGTCGAACCGAGCGACTTATGGATCGATGCCGCCCCGAGTGTTCCGGGAACCGAAGCCTTGGCGACAGAGGCGAGTGATACCATCTTCCGCACCGATTGCCATGTCATTACGCTTTCGAGAAAAGAAATCGCCAGCATGCATGCCCAGCAGGAAGATCTGAAGATGATGATTTCCCTCTTCCGTCCAAGATACTATCTTCCGGTCAAGGGCGACTATCGTCTTTTGATGGCCAATGCCCATCTTGCCATCGATCTGGGTGTCGGACTGAATCACTTCAACACCTTCGTCTATGATAACGGCATGGCCCTTGCCTTCGATGAGAACGGCAAAGCCGTGAAGAAGAATATCGTCGTGAAGAACGGCGATGTCATGGTCGACGGCAACTCCGTCGGCGACGTCAAGGAAGCAGCCATCGAAGAAAGAACCAAGATGGCCGATGGCGGTGTCCTCATCATGGGCATCACCTATTCCTCCAAGCAGAGAAAGATTCTCTCCTCTCCAGATATCCAGATGAGAGGCTTCCTCTATCTGAGCGACAACGAACCGATTCTCAACCAGCTGAACCAGATTCTTGTCTCCAACCTCAACAACTACCTCAATAACAGGGAAAACAAGCTCGTCAATGCTGATATGCAGAAGAAGATCACCGAGAAGATCAACAAATTCATCATCCATCAGACCAACAAGGAACCGATGGTCATGGTGCAGCTGATCGACTTGGATACCGCTGAAAAACTCGACTAAAAAAGAGCTGTACAGAGAGGAGAAATCCAATCCGTACAGCTTTTTTGATGCAGGAATCAAGATCAGTCGACTAATTCAAGGCCGTGCGAAGTTCCGATACGGGTCGCTCCGGCATTGACCATATCGATCATCTCCTGGCGATTCTTGACGCCACCGCTGGCTTTCACGCCCATCTCAGGTCCGACCGTCTTTCGCATGAGTTCGACATCATGAAGGGTCGCTCCGCCTTTGGAGAATCCTGTGGATGTCTTGACAAAATCAGCACCGGCTTCCTTCGAAAGAAGACAGGCTCTCACCTTCTCTTCATCACGAAGAAGACAAGTCTCAATGATGACCTTCAGGATGAGATCTCCACAGGCTTTTTTGAGGGTGTGGATTTCATTTCTCACATAGTCATCCTCGCCATCCTTGAGCTTTCCGATGTTGATGACCATATCGAGTTCTGTCGCACCATCCTTGATGGCCTGTTTGATTTCCTCTTCCTTGCTATAGGTGCTTGTGGCTCCCAAAGGGAATCCGATGACGGTGCAGACATTCACTCTCGAACCTTTGAGCATCTCCTTACAAAAGGAAACCCAGCACGGATTGACGCACACGGAAGCAAAATCATGCTCCTTTGCCTCAAGGCAAAGTTTCTCAATGTCTTTCTTTGTGGCATCCGGCTTCAATAAAGTATGATCGATCAAACGATTGTATTCCATATAAACAACCTCTCTTTCTGAGGGATATTATACCAAAGAAAAGGCTTACGATAGGATAGATGATGAGAAATCAACTGATTTTCATCTCTCGGTATCCCATGAAGCATAAAACCGGTTACTTTTTTTGCTTTACCTATTGAAAAAAAGACTCATCTTCTATATAATCATTTACTGCTGTCGACTGTATAGATAATCACGATAAGGAGATTTATTCAAAATGGCAAATATCAAATCACAGAAAAAACGTATCTTAATCGGCGAGAGAAATCACGCTGCCAATGCCAGCTTCAAGACAAGAATGAGACATTCCATCAAGAAGGTCAGACTTGCTGTCGAAGCCAAGGATTTGGCCCTTGCCGAAAAGTTACTTCCTGAAGCTGTTTCTTTGATTGACAAGTCTGTCAAGAATGGCATCCAGCATGCCAACACGGCTGCCCGTCAGAAGGCCCATATCCAAAAGGCCGTCAACAGCTTGAAGGCTTCTACTGCCGAAGCTAAGTAACCAATCCTTTTGCTGTCCTATCTATACAAGAAAAGAACTGTCAATGAAGAAATTCATGAGATAGTCTTGGCATGACCATTTGGTCATGCTTTTTCTTTTTTAGGGAAAGAAAAACACAACCCATTCCCAGGATTGTGCATTTGCCTCTAAATACATTTATCTCAGATAATTTCGGACAAAGGAAGTCAAGAAGAGTTCCATCACGACATCGGGATTATCCATGTACTGCTTGATTCCTTTTTCGAGATTCGAAAGATCAGAAAGAATCCTCAGGCAGGATGAGAAAGGAAGGACAGCGAGTTCTTTCTTTCGGTAGTAGATAGATCCTGGCTTGATCGTCTTCTGCTGGATTTTTCCAAGTTGGGCTGCAATCTGCTCATTCGAATAGGTCATCTCGATGAGATATTTCACCAGGGCGTAGTCCTTGAACTTGCTGGCAAAGGCTGGAAGCATCGAAAGAACTTCCACCCCGCTGTTCCTCAGATCCCGATAGGCGTATAAGGCAGAGGCTGTATTCTTTTCCATCAGTTTTTTGATGATCTCGAAGACATTATCCTCCAAAGGACGATAGATGAGCTTTCTTACATCATCGGGTGTGATGTGTTTCGTATAGAGAAGAAGCTTCTCCATTCCATGGACAAAGGTGAGATAATCAATTCCTTTCGGACCATAGGAATTCACAGCGATGACCCGACAACGTGAAAGAAGCATCTTGATCGCATCGGGCTCGATTTCCTTGCTTTCCTTCTTTGCCATTTGATTGGCAAGCATGACATAGTCATCATCGCTCGGGAGATTGCATGACTCGAGATAGATTTCCTCTCCTTCCTGCAAGGAAGAATAGAGGTCTCCGTTCTTCTTGAGATCGGCATCGACCATGATGTAGAGATCCGTATCCTGATTCGGAGAGGCAAAATAGGCCTTCAGATCCTTAAAGTTCCCCTGCTGGGAATCACTAAACGGTGCCTTCTTTCCCGTCGACGAAGAAAGAAAATAGCAGTTTGTATAGACGACGATTTTCTTATCACCGAAAAGTGAGATGGAGGAACAATCCTCCACCACACTTTGGCTCAAATCTTTGTATGCGTCGAATCGGATGATTTCCTTGTAGGCTTCCGGAGAAAGATTTTCCTTGAGTTCCTTCTCGAGCCGATGCATCGTGAAACCCGAATCCGGACCGGAGAAGACCTTGATCATCTTTCCTTAGAGTTTTTCGAATGGCGTATCCGGTTCGTCGATGGCTTCCGCAGAAAGGATGACGACTCTCGTCATCGGGAAATCGAAGGAATTGGTCTTGATGGCTGTGATCTTATCGACGACATCCATTCCCTTCGTGACCTTGCCAAAAGCGGCATAATCACCATCAAGGAAGGTATCCTTATTCGTATCGCAGATGAAGAACTGGCTTCCAGCACTGTTCGGATCGCTCGCACGGGCCATGGAGACCGTTCCACGGCGATGGGAAAGAGCGTTATTGACGCCATTGCTGGAAAATTCGCCTTTGATGCAATACCCCGGACCACCGGTACCATCACCTTTCGGATCGCCGCCCTGAATCATGAAATTCTTGATGACGCGGTGGAAGGTCAATCCATTGTAGAATCCAGACTTGACCAAAGAGACGAAGTTGGCGCAGCTGATGGGGGCATTCTGATAATCGAGTTCGATTTTGATGTCACCCAAGTCTTTGATGTGTAAAATAATCATTTTCATTACCTCGTGAACACGGCTACTATTATAAGAAAAAAAGAGATTTCTTTCCACATGAAAAGCCTCAGTTTTGATTCACCGAGGCTTGTAAGACGAAATTTAGTGCTTCTTGGCAGCGTCCTGATTCTTGACGGCGTTGATCTTCGCGTTGATGGCTTCCTGATCGCCAAGATAGTAATGCTTGATCGGCTTGAGGTCTTCATCCAATTCGTAGACAAGCGGGACACCGGTCGGGATGTTGAGATCTGCGATATCGGCATCCGAGATGTTGTCAAGATACTTGACCAAGGCTCTGAGAGAATTGCCATGGGCAGCAATCAAGACCTTCTTTCCGGCTTTGATTTCCGGAACGATGGTGTCGTTGTAGAAAGGAACGACTCTGGCGATGGTATCCTTCAAGGATTCATGGAGAGGAAGAACCTTTGGATCGACATTCTTATAGGCCGGCTGCAAGGCTGGATTTCTCTTGTCTTCCGGATCCAAGGCCGGTGGGGCGATATCGAAGGATCTTCTCCACTGATGGACCTGTTCGGCACCATACTTTTCAGTGGTCTCGGCTTTGTTGAGTCCCTGAAGAGCACCATAATGTCTTTCATTGAGATGCCAATCCTTGATGACCGGGATGTAATCCTCATCGACACCATCCAAGACATGCCAACAGGTATGAATGGCTCTCTTCAATGTGGAAGTGAAGGCGATATCGAAGGTGAAACCGTCCTCATGAAGAAGTTTTCCACCATTGATGGCTTCCTGAACACCCTTTTCAGAGAGTTCGACATCTGTCCAACCGGTGAAAAGATTGAGTTTGTTCCATTCGCTTTCGCCATGGCGGATCAAAACTAATTTTGTCATGTAAAGTTATCTCCTTTTTAACGGCAAAATTATACACCAAAAAAAAGATAAAAAAAAGAGAGAAGGTCGTCTCCTATCACATCGATAAGATAACTGACGATGTCGTCAAACGTGTATTCTTTAACGTTTTATAAACCATTCATGATTCGTAAAACGCTCATTTTCAAAGATAACGGTTTCGAAGAATTTGCAGAATTCATGTTCTACCATCAGTTCAATTGTTTATGCAAAATAGGTCGAAGTATTTGAACAAACTGATTTTTTCGCCGTTTTTTCACTGTGTCGCGTTTATTCAACACTTGCTCATTTTTTCACCAACTCAAAATATTTTGTAAAGGTCTAAAAACAAGAGTATAATAGAAACAACCGAGGAATTCTCAATGAATCTTGTCATTTATAATCCAGAAACTGCCTACATCACCTATTGCGTGAAACTCGAAGGCAATGAAGAAAAACCAATCTATTATCTGCATGCATAATCTATTCATCAAAAGACTGAAGAGTCGAAAGAAGCAATTCTTCGGCTCTTCTTCTATCTTTTTCATTTTATTTTCGACATTAAACATCTTATTCCTTTTTTGTTGGAATTTTTTCAGCAATATATATTTATTCTCATTCGGCTACAATAATGATTATTACTACTCATATAATGATGTAAATATAAAAGAAGCTGAAGAAACTTATCCAATAGAGGATATTGCATTTTCCTATGATATCGAAAACAAAATCGAAGATGAAACAATCATCTTCGAAGCCTTTGTCAGTCCAAACACCTTTTTAGAGGAGTATGGAATCCGTTTGACAAACCGCCTTTTTGTCAATATGAAAGTCAAAGACAAAGACATATTCTCGAATATGGAAAGCATGGATTATTGCATCATTTCCGAGAATTACAGACATGAGAGGAATTCTCTATCAAAAAACGGAAAGGAATATCCCATTCTGTCTACTTTCCAGTTGGAAATGACCTCCGCTATCATCAGCAGTCTAAGGACATCGAATATCAAGGATATGCAACTTGCTCTTTTCGTAGAGAAAACCATCGACAAAGATAAATCCGCACAAATCATTGTCAAAGGACATGAAGAGGCGGCAGAAAAAGATGATCTGATTTCCGGAAAAACTCTCAATGATGAATATAAGGAAGGATACACAATCTTTCAGCCCATGTTTTATGTCGGATTCCTTATCCCCTATCTCTTTGCCTGCATTTCGATGTTTTTCATTCTCTCCTCCATGCAGACTCTTTCCATGAAAGAAAATGACATTCTCTATCTCTTGGGAATGAAAAAGAGAAACCTCTATTTCCTCGTCTTAAATGAACGGACACTCGAAATGCTTCTTGGCTTTTTGGCTTCCATTCTCATTTTCACACCAATCCTTATACCTATCACGAAAACCTTCTTCTATGTGGCATTCATCAATTTTGCCATCCAGCTCTTGTATGTTCTTCTCATCCTTATTTTCTATACACTCAAAGAAACCAAAAGGAAGTTCCGATAAGAAAGGAGTGAAGCATGATTGAACTACAGAATTTCACAAAAGAATTCAAATCGAAACGAATCTTCGAAAATATCAATATCCAATTTGACAAAAATACGTTCTATGGCATCTATGGTCCTTCGGGATGCGGAAAGACCACTCTTCTGAATCTGATTTCCCTTCTCGATGATTCCTATTCCGGAGATATTCTCATCAACCAGAAAAACATAAAGGAAATTAAGAAAAAAGAGGAATTCCGAAAGAACACCTTCGCTTTCATCTTCTCGGAAGCCAGTCTTTTTGACTATCTTTCCGTCAAGGAGAATATCATCCTCCCTCTGACATTCCGAAAGAAGAACGTTCCACAGAATCTGAATGAACTGGCCAAGGAATTATCCATCGACGATCTTTTAGACCGTGACATTTCCACTCTCTCCGAAGGCGAAAAACAAAGAGTCAGCATCCTCAGAGCCCTTGTCAGCGGCCAGGATTATCTCATCTGTGATGAACCGACCTCCCATCTCGACAAGGAGAATTCGATTCTGATTGTCCAATTGCTCAAAAAGATGGCTCAGAAGAAAGAGAAAACCATCATCATGTCCTGCCATGATCAGAATCTGATTCCCTATTTTTCGAAAGCCTATGCCATTGAAGAATATCATTTACATGAAATCAAATCGTAAAATCCGATTCAAGTTCATCCTGAATCTCTCTTATAAGCGAAAAAATCTGTTCATTCTTGGAGCCATCACAAGTCTTCTTTTGCTTTTGGCTTTTTCCTTCTCCGCCTTCTTCAGGCCCTACTATGAGCACTACAATCCAGATATGGATACAAATGTCATCACCATCCGAAAGGAATTCAAGTGTTCCCTTGCGGATGCTGAAGAAACATCAAAGAATTACTACAAAAAAGAAATCGCTCCGCTCTTCGATAAAATAGAGAATGTGACATATTCCTACCAGTACACAAGTGAAATGAAGTGGGACTACCTCTATGTTCAGGAAGAAACCAATCTCCACAATTTCGGTTTCATTCCAAGAGATCATGTCGAAAATAAGGAAGTCATTCTCATCGATGGCGATATAGAGAAGAGTGAAAAATTCTTCCACTATGAAGAAAATACCAAACTCGATTCGATTCATTCCTCTTCGCTGAAAAGCGATGAAACGAATACCATTCTTTTCAAGCCTTACTTCCATTCGGGAAATCAAGCCCTTGTCATTTCCAGCCAGAATCTCGTCAATGACAAAATGGAATTCTACTGCTGCTTTTTCAGCATACGATGCAAGAAAATCACAACCAGCCTGATTTCGAAGATCACGAAACTATCCTCCTCCACCGATCTAGTCAGACGCATCTTTGATGGCATGATCCATCCGGCAAGCAACTACATGCGTTTCTATGGAATCATCCATCCTGTTCTCTCCACATTCATCTATATCGATGTCATCCTTGCCTTGGGAATCTTCTTCAGCACTTCCTTCACCCAATATCTGAGCCTGAAAAACAAGCAGGAGGAAATCAGACAGTATTTCCTGCTCGGGCTCAGCAAAAAAGATTTCTTCCTTTCTTCGAATCTCTCCAATTCCTCTTGCTTCGTCATTTCCAATCTCGCGATGTATCTTCTCTATCTTCTCTTTATGGTGATCTTCAAGTCAGCAAGCGGATATTCCTTCTTCTTCAGTCCTCTCTTCCTTCTTCTCTATTTCGGACTCGGCATCCTGCAGATTCTGATTCAATATCTCTTCGATTCTCTATTCTATAGACAACTTACAAAGAAATAAAAAATATTCTTTCTTCTGAAAGCAAGAAAAAAGGCGGGCGATGAAGCCTACCTTTTTTCATTGTGTCCTAATTTGCCTGAATCACCTTACTAGCCTCAGCGGCTGTGAGAGTGAATTCCTGGGTCATCTGAGAACTCTTATAGGAGATATAGTTGAAGACATAGTCACCCGATTCATTCTTGCTTGCTTCCAGTGTCGTACGGTTGCAGCGGAAGAAGAATTTCTCGGTGGTCGAATCATAGGACCAGGTTCCTTTTTCCGTGACATTGTAGTTATAGAAATGGAAGGCATAGGAATGATCGCTATAGAAGATGAATCCGAAGTGGGTCTGCGAGGCATTTACCTTGTCGATATTCGAAACCACCTTTGGAAGGAAGGAAGTATCATTGATGACAAAGGCCTGAGAGAGACGGGAATCGACATGGGCAAGATAGGTTCCCTTGTAGGTTCCATCTTCCTGCTTGGTCAATTCATTGACGGTGAGACCCAACGTCAAAACGAATTTGTCATTCTCTTCATCATAGGTCCAGCCACCATTTTCTTCCTGCCATTCTCCAGAGAAGGCATAGGCGAAGGTGTAGGTGTGATCATGATTCAAGGAGAGATAGGTCTTTTCAGGGGCTACAACACCCTTGACCTTACAGTCCGAAACAGAGAAGACACTCTTGAAGGTTTCAGCATCCATCTTGTAATTCTGCGTATAGCCAGCGCTGTAGCTGAAGAGATAGCTTCCATCCTCCTGTATAGCGGAGGTCGCGGCGAGAGTTCCTGTGGAGGAGAGAATTTCGACACTGCCATCCTCCTTGATGTTGTAGGTTCCAGGGATGTTATAGGAAGTCGTACTTCCAGTTGGAGTCATCGCGATATTCGTCGTTCCATCGGAGTTGATGCTCAAGAGCGAAGCCGTATCTCTTTCTTCACCGCGAAGAGTCACAAGAGCATGGACGAAGACTTTTCCGAAAGCCTTCTTGCTCAAGGTGTAGTTCTGCGTAAGCTGTTCCGACTGGGAATAGGTGTAGCTGATGACATATAAGCCATTGGAATATTTGCTTGTTCCGCAAGTCTTATCTCCGACCTTCAATGTGACGACATCACTTGCAGAATCATATGTCCAGGTTCCTTCGTCCTTGGCTGGCGTTCCTGAATAGGCAAAGACATAGCTTCCATCGGAATAGAATTCCAATCCGATTTCTGCTTTCTTGTCGCCATCGAGTTTCAAAATGGAGGTCGCAGCAAAATATTTCTTGAAGTCACTTGCAGTCACATCGAAGGACTGATTGAGGGCATCATTGAGAATCGAGACATAGGTGATGGAATAGTTGTCATCTTCTGCATTCTTGACGATCTCATTCGTCTTTGTCTTATCACCATCACTGGTCGTGAGGATGACTTTTCCAGTCTCGGAATCATAGGAATAGGTACCCTGTTCATCAATCTTGTTGGCCGTCCAAACAAAGTGATACGTCTTATCGGCAAAGAAGCCAAGACGGATATCCTTATTCTTCTTTCCTTCAAGGACCAGAGTGGCTTTCTCAAGTGGATCAGCATCTTCCGTCTTCTGATCATCGGCCGCTTCTTCGCTCATCATCTCGAATCCATAGGGATTGATCGATCCGAGTGTTCCTTCGAATCCGACTTTCGTGACGCGATAGGAATGGATCTGGCCGACGCACATACCCACCCATTGGCTGAAGGAATCATCATCCGGGATATCGAATTCCATATCCGATCCGTTATTGGACGCATACATATGGCCTCTTCCGAGATTGATATGGACGACCTCATATTCTTCTGTCGCTTTCTCAGCGACTTTCTGATAGGTTCCCTTGGTGACAAAAGAGGAAGTCGGTTCATCCGGATTCTTGCTATTCATGGCTAAAGAGTTGAGATAGTATTCATTATTGTCAAGAAGGGTAAGAACCTTATAGGTCGGACGGGAGGACTCATCATAATCGAAATACGTATTGGCAGTGGAGAGACCCTTTGCAAGATTTCCACTCGTTTCCGTTCCCAACTGGAAGGAACCATCTTCCTTCAATAAGAAAGAGGCTGTTTCGCTTCCGAAGGCCAATTTGAAGGCTTCCTTGGATGTCGTTTCATTCGACCCCGGGTGATAGCCGATATTCAGAGTGTCTTCTCTATTGACATAGACAGAAGGACCCATGGAGAAATTGATGATGTTGTCATTTCTAGTATAATTCGCAACCGTCTGATAGGAAGTATAGGTATGGGAACTTCCGGTTGTCGGAACATATTTCTGATAGCTGACAAGCATCGCCTTCTGAGCAGAAAGAATCGTCAAGAGCTGATAGCCCTGAATCTTGGCTCCGTCATCCAATGTCTTCTCTTCGAGCGTATTGAGATAGGTCTGTGTCGCAAAGACAGTGCTGTCATCCGATGTCGAAGAGGACGTCGAATCCGAAGCAGAGGAAGAATTGCTTCCTGGCTTTTTGAGTTCCTCTTCATATCCAGCCTCCCAGCGATTGTAGAAAAAGCCGAAGAGGGAGAAATCCGAATAGTCGCAGGATGTCAGAATTCCACAGCTGAGCATGGCAAGAGAGGAGAGCAAAGCAAATTTACTCTTTTTCATTTTCTGTTTCTCCTTTCTTTTCAGATTTCTCTTCGATGGCTTTCTCTGTCGTGTCCTTTGTTTCCGAAGTGACGCCCAAAGATGTGGATGTTTCCGTTTCGACACCCGGATTTCCTTCCAGGACGAAACGATTGTATTTTCTCTGCTTGAGGATGCTAAGCACAAGGAAGACGATAAAGGCGATGCCGAAGTAGATGATGCCATCGATGAGAAGCATCTGCCACCAGGTCATGACACGGAGCATGATTGTGCCATCCGTGACGCCATTCATAGCACAGGAATTGACCGTGACATAGAGAATACGCTTGCAGGCCTGTCTCATGGCAAGGACAAGGTGCGGATCATTCTTATAGTCGACGGATTTCAAGAACTGATACTGGGCTGTCTTCATGGAACTATCGAACGTATCGGTTCCGGCAATGACTGCCAGATAAGGATCATAGGTGGTTCTCTTATGCACAGAGGTCGTGGCACCAGAGGTCGTATAATCGGAAATGGCATAGCCATCCATTCCCCATTCACCACGAAGAACGGTCGTCATCAATCCAGAATGGGCACTCGACCAGACGACACCGACTCTCGAGAAGGCGGTCATGACGTTGTGTGCGCCACCCTGACGGATGGCGATTTCGAACGGTCTGAGATAGATTTCACGGATGGACTGCTCATTGGCGAATGTCGAAATACTGCGGCATTTCGTCTCTTCGTCATTCAGGGCAAAATGTTTGATGAAGACATAGACACCCTTGGACTGGATACCTTTGACTTCCGCGGCAGCAATCTTGCCGGCAAGGAAGCCATCCTCGGAATAATATTCGAAGTTTCTTCCAGAATAGGCACTGCGATGGGTGTTCATGGCTGGACCATAAAGGCCGGTATAGCCGGCGGCAAGTCCATCCTCGCCGATGTGCTTTCCGACCTCTTCCATGAACGTGACATTCCATGTCGCACCCATGATGTTCTCATCGGTATAGGCGCATATGGTGATTGTGCTGTTGGTGATATCCGTCAAGGATCCCGAGAATCCCTGTGGGCCATTTTCATCCTTGGTCACGGGCTTTCCGACACTCGGAATCGAGCTCATTCCATGGTATCCAAGACCGATCATCTGGCACATATCCTCATAGGAGAGCTGATCGAGAAGTTTTTCCCATTGCTCATCGTCATAGCTCTTGCCTCTCAGCTTGATCAGGCTTAAGCCATTCCTTGCATCCATCGTCGGAAGCTTCTCGCCTTCGACGGTTTCTTTGACATATTCCTTGATGCCGGTCATCTCATCATGGAGGCTGTCGTTCAAGGCGATATCGACATGGCTTGGGAACGTGCCTTTCCAGTCGCTTCTGGAAAGATAGGTCATATCCTCTTTTCCATAATAGCTGAGACTGGCTGAATCGAACTGGTTGGTGATCTTTTCACCATTCTCACCCTTCGAATAGGTTTCATCGTCGATGGAATCCTGCAAGAAGGAATAGACATATTCGGCATTTCCTGTCGCACTATCATCACCGATTCCTTTCATCAGGGACTGATTGGCTCCGCTTCCCTTCTTGGCGATGATGTTATTTAAGGCATCATGGGCATTTCTTCCCACGGAGAGATAGTAGTTTCCAGCATCGAGGATATACGTCTTCTTTCCTTTCGAATCATAGGTGATGAATTCGCTTCTTGGAACGACGATTTCCACTTTCTCGGATTTTCCGGCTTCGATTTCATTCGTCTTGGCAAAGCCGCAGAGTTCGACGGCGGACTTTTCGATGCCATTCTGTTTGTCATAGTCGGTATATTCACTCTGGAAATAGACTTCGACAACATCCTTGCCCTTCACTTTTCCGGTGTTCTTCACCGTGAGAGAAACAGTGATTTCATCCTTCTTCTCATCGAAGGAGAAGGTCGGCTTGGAGTATTCGAACGTCGTATAGGATAAGCCATAGCCGAATGGATAGGCGACATCATTCAGATACTGATAGTCGCCGGCATTGCCTTTGGAATAGACGGTGTCTTCGTATCTTGTCTCATAATAGCGATAGCCGACATAGATGCCTTCCTGATAAGCGTTGAAATATTTGTTTCCATCCAGGCCAACATCCGTCATATCCTTGCTGTATTTGCTATCCGTGGAATTCAACCATTCCGTGGAATAGAAATTCTGCATGCTCGGAGCGGTGGTATTGTCATTGCAATACGTATCGACAAGTCTTCCCGAAGGATTGGTGTTTCCGACAAGAAGGTCGGCAACACCTTCCAGACCCTGAAGACCGGTGTAGCCGATCCACAAGGCGGCATCGACTTTCGAATCACCGGAAGTCAAAAAGTCGCATTCGACCGGGTTGGCCGAGTTGATCAGGACGATGACTTTGGAGAAATTCTCCTTTGCCTTGCTGATGAGTTCCTTCTCATTGATGGTCAATTCGAGGGAATTGCCAAAACCATTCTCAGTTTCCGTGGCATTTCCCTGATGTTCGACATCGCTGGGAAGATCATACATTTCGCCGCCAAGACGACTGACGACAACGATGGCGGCATCGTTGTAGTTTTTAAAGGAATCAACAAAACCGGAATAGGCAGAAAGCGTGGAATACGGGATTTCATTCACCGTATAGCTGCCCTTGACGGTTCCGTCTCCGCCACGGATGGAATTGTCTCCCTTCTTCGGATTGGTCGGATACTTGTCGATTTGGGAAACATAGTAGTCCCAGACGGTGGAATTGACCTGGACACCTCTTTTTTCCAATGTTTCCTTGAGTGTCGGAGCGCCATCCGCCTTGATATCCGCAGAACCGGTTCCGCAGACGAGCGTGTTGCAGCTCGAATGGCCAAGGATGGTGACTTTGGCCGACTTGCTCAATGGAAGAGCATCATTTTCGTTCTTCAGAAGAACACTTCCCTCTTCCGTGAGTTCCTCAGCAATCTTCTTATCGGCTTCCTTCAAGGCTTCGACCGATTCGTATTCGCTCTTGAAATACTTGGAATCGATCTTCGACGTATCGCCAACTTCAATCTGCTTATTTGCCACATCGTCAAGACCGAGACCTTTGTCGATGATATCCTTCATCTGGAAAGTCACGATGCTGCCAACGGCAAACGAGAGCGACAATGCGCCAAAGACGCCTGTCAGTACCCAAAACTTGATGGGCTTTTTCGCTTGTTTACTCATTCATACACCCCCTGTATGTGAAAGCGCTCATATCGGTCACATTGTAGCATACAAACGTCAAATACAAATTGCAAAAATAACTTTGTAAGAGGTTGCAAATTCTTGCAAATTCTACTTTTTACTAAAATGTAATAAGAAAATTCTATGAAATTTATAGGTAAAATAATCATTTTTGCAATATAATGTAAATATGCAAACATATTTTCATCCTTTTGCATTTTCCCTAGTCTTCATTTACAGTGGCCAAGAAAAAGCCTATACTTATGAAAAAGAAAGGAGAAGAATATGGAATATAAAAGATACAAGGATAACATCATCATCCGCATGGATAGAGGAGAAGAAATCCTCTCGACATTGAAGGAAGTCTGTCTGAAGGAGAATGTCCTTTTAGGAAGCATCTCGGCCATCGGTGCCATCGATTCCTTTGTGGTCGGTGTCTATGATGTCGAGGAGAAGAAATATCATTCCAAGGAATATAAGGGTGCCTATGAGATTGTCTCCCTAGTCGGCAATATTTCGACGATGAACAATGAATACTATTCTCACCTCCATCTTGCCTGTGCGGATAAAGAGAACAAGGTTGTCGGCGGGCATCTCAATTCAGCCAGAGTCTCTGCCACCATCGAAATGTTCCTTCATGTCATCCAGGGAAATGTCGATCGCATCAAGGATGAGAAAACGGGCCTGAATATCTTCAAGTTCTGATTTTTCTTGCATGTGAAAAGGAAATGAAATTCATTTCTTTCTTCTTTTTGCAGAAGTATAATATTTTTGTTTGTATACAAAAAGGAGATTCCCTCATGAAAACCACAAGAAGCATCGCTTTTGTCGCTCTGTTCACTGCGCTCTTATGCGTGTTGGCTCCGATATCCATTCCGATTGAGCCTGTCGCCCTGACACTGGGTACCTTGGCTATCTATCTTATCGGTGCCCTTCTTGATCCTGTGAAAGCGCCCATCAGCGTTCTTCTCTATCTGATCCTTGGACTCGTCGGTGTTCCTGTCTTTTCGAAGTTCAATGCAGGTCCGAGCGTCTTATTCGGTGTCACCGGCGGTTTCCTTTTAGGCTATATCCCAGGTGTCTTTGTCCAATCTCTTCTCACCACATGGAAGAAAGAGAAGATGTGGATTTATCCTCTTGCCATGATTGCAGGAACCTTCTTCATCTACACCTTTGGTGTCGTGTGGTTCTTAGTCTACATGAATGTCATCAACAATACGCCAACCAGCCTCGGCACAGCCTTGATGGGTTGTGTTGTTCCATTCCTCTTATGGGATGCAGCCAAGATTGTCATTGCATCCTTAGCCAGCTTCAAGTTAAGAAAGCCACTCGACAAGCTTCTCTATGTCGCCGAAAGAAAGAAGGCTTAAAAACTTTTCAAGACTCTTTGGCTCTTCTTATTTTTGCATCGACTAACTAAGACACTATTGTTCAGTTTCTTTACATTTTCTACAGATTGTCATTGACAGGCTTTATATTATATAAAGCCTGTTTTTCTTGTTTCCTATGATTTTCAGAACAAGTATGTCATAATCAAATCCACATGAACGAAATCTCAAGACTGACAAAAAAGAAGCTCATCATCATCGGGGCCGGTGTTTCCGGTCTCACAAGCGGCATTTATGGCTTGGACAATGGATTTGATGTGGAAATCTATGAGAAACATTCCATCCCTGGCGGTGAATGCACAGGCTGGACAAGAAGAGGCCAGTATATCGATGGGTGTGCCCATTGGATCGTCGGCACCTCTCCCCATTCGGAGCTCTATCCGCTCTGGCAGCATATCGGTGCCTTTGATGACAATCCGAAAATCTATGAGACGGAATATATCACGAAATTCCAGCTCGACGATCAGAGAGTCTTCACTTTCTATAGCGACTTAAACAAACTGAAGAAGGAAATGCTTTTCTTCTTCCCGGAGGACAGAAGAAACATCGAGAATTTCATCTCGACGGTCAAATGCTATCGTTCCATCCATGTCCCGGCAAAGAAACCGCTCGACTTCATGAATTTCTTCAGCTTCACTCTCTTCGGAATGAAGATGCTTCCGGCTGCCTATCCCTTCTTCCATTACAAGCATATCTCCATCGAAGAATATATCTCCATCTTCCACAACCGTGAACTTGGTGAAATCATCGCCCGCTTCCTCGATCCGAGCTACAACATCCATTCCTTCTTCTATATCTGCCAAGCTGTCAGTAAAGGCGATGCCGGCATGATCGAAGGCGGTTCTCTGAAACTGATGAAGCATGTCAGCGAGAAATTCATACGCATGGGCGGAAAACTCTTCCTGAAGTCTCCGGTCAAGGAAATCCTCATTAGAAACAACAATGCCTGCGGCATTCTTCTCGAAGATGGAAGAAAAGTGATGGCCGACTATGTCATCGCTGCCTGCGATGCCTATCATGTCCTCTATTCCCTGCTGAAGGGACAATATAAGGATAAGAGTTTCGAAGAGCAGTTTGCCGATCCTGTCAGCAATCCAGTGAATACATCCGTCATGGTCTCCTTCAAGACGAATCGGAACATGAACCGATTCCCCAAGATGATGGACTACAAGTGTGAGACACTCAATGTCTTCGGAAAGGAAACCAATCATATCTGCATCCGAAACTTTGCCTTCGATAAGACGCTTCCTTCCCTGAATGATGAAACGCTTCTGACGGTTCTTCTTCCTTCGGATGCGAATATCTATGATTATCTCAAGTCGCTCAGCAAGGAAGAATACACCGAAAAGAAGAAGGAACTCGGAAAGAGAGTCTTCGAACTCGTCAAGGAGAAGATGAATCTTCAGAAAGGCGAACTCGAACTGCTCGATATCACGACGCCTCTCACCTATGAAAGATATACCAATGCCTACAAGGGTTCCTATATGTCCTTCATCACGACGAAATTCACCAAAGGCTTGATGCGCCCTGGAATCATCAAGGGACTTCATTCCTTCGTTCTTGCCGGACAGTGGATTATGCCGCCCGGCGGGCTCCCCATTGCTCTCATCAGCGGAAAACATGCCATCATGCGAATCTGCAAGATGGACAATCGAAAATTCATCAACAAGGAAGAATACCAGTTCCGCTTCAACATCTGTTTCAAGCTTCCCAAAATCGCATAAGAAAAGACTGCCTTTCTCTATCCTGAGTCGAATATCATGGATAGAAGCAAAGCAGTCTTTTTTCTATTTCTCCTTTTTTCTGAGAAGAAGAGACATAATTCCGCGATAGATAAGTGAAACAAAGAGGATGCCCACCAGGAAGAGAACGATCGTCGCACCCGGCTTCAGATTCATATAATAGGCAATCGTCAGTCCGGATGCCATCGAAACAACCGAGACGATGATGGAAGAAAGAAGGGTCCACTTATACCCTTTCTTGAACTGAAGGGCAATCGCTGTTGGAAGAACAACCAGACTTGAGACGACCAGAGATCCCACAACCTTGGCCGAAATGGCAATCGTGATGGCAAAAAGAAGATCCTGGACAAAAACAAGAAGGTTCACTCTCACACCAGCGACTCTGCTTTCATTCTCTGAATAAAGAGAAGAGAAAATCTGTCGATAGAAGAGGAACGAGAAAACAACAGCGACCACAGTCAATCCGAGTGTCAGATAAAGTTCCGTATCCGAAATCAGAAGAATCGAACCGAAAAGATAGGAATCAAAATTGCTCGCCGAGGTATAACTCGAAAGAATGCCAGCCAGACCGACGGCAAAGGAAAGAACGACCGCAACACCGACTTCCGAATATTTGTTGAACTTCTTTCTTAGAAGCTCGATGATGATAAAAGAGACGATACAGGCCACAATCGAGATCAAAAGAGGATTCAGTCCGGCTGCCAGACCGATGGCAACACCAGCCAAAGAGGAATGGGAAAGAGCATCGCCTGAAGAGGACAGTCTTTTAAAGACCGCACTCGAGCCCAAAAGCGGAATCGTGATGCCTAGGAAGATACACACAAGGAAGGCAATCTGCATAAATCTATAAGTCAACATGCTGATGCCCCCTTTCCAATTCTTTTTCATAGGTCATGATCTGACCCTGTTCGATGAAATAGATGACATCCGCTAGAGATAGATCATGGGGATGATGCGAGACAAAAAGAATTCCGACTTTCTGAGTATGCAATTCTTCGATGATCTTCAGAAGACCTTCATGGGCTTTTTCATCCATGCCGGCATCGGGTTCATCAAGGACGACCAGACTCGGCGAGGAAATCAAGGCCTTGGCAATCTTGACTCGCTGGAGCTGACCTCCGGAAAGCTCATTGACCAGTCTTTTCCGATAGGGAAGAAGGTTCATTTTCTCAAGCATCTGATGAACCTTTTCCTTATTCTTTCGAAAGTGGAAATCGAGCTTCTCATTCACAAGTCCCAAGGAAACGACTTCTTCCACCGTAGAAGGGAAGGAAGAATCCGAAATCGAGGTTGTCTGGGAAATATAGGAGATTCTTTTTTCCTTCACTTTGATTTTCCCTTTGGTCGGTTTCAGTAGGTTCAATGCCAGACGCAAGAAGGTGGATTTTCCTCCGCCATTCGGACCTAAGATACCGATGAACTGTCCATCGTCCATATGGAAAAAAATATCTTTCAGTACCGGGGTATCCGGATAGGAAAAGGATACATTTTCAAAATCAATCATGACACGCTCCTATAATTTTATCGTAGTTTTCTTTCATCACAATCAGATAGTCTTTTGTCTTTCTATCTTCCTCACTCAATCCTTCCAAAGGAGAGAGCATCTCTGTCTTGGCTCCTGTTTCCTCAGCGATTTTCTTGGAGATTTCATCCGAGACAAGTTCCTCATAGAAGATCGTGGAAATATGATATTCCTTCACAGCCGATAATATCTTTTCCATATCCTTGGCTGTCGGTTCCTGATCGGGAGATAGACCATTGACGGAAATCTGTATCAGATTATAGTCCTGGCAGAGATAGCCAAAGGCGGCATGGGAGACCACAAGATAGCGATTTTCAAGACTGGCCATCTTCGCGGAATATTCTTTTTTCAGATTGAGGAATTTTTTTTCCTCTTCCTCGTAATTGCTTTGATAATAGGAAGCGTTCGTGGGATCAATGTCTTTGACGATTTCTAATATATTTTTCATCTCCTGAATCGCATTGGGAAGAGAAAGCCAGACATGGGGATCGACGGTATTGTCAATCGAAAGCGTCTTGATATTCTTTGTCACGACATAGGTCTTCTCTTCAAATTCCTTGGGAAGCGAGGAAGAATAGGATTCCAGCCCAAGTCCATTTAGGAATAAAGCCTTGGCCTTTGTCATCTCCACGACATTCTTAGCCGTCGGTTCATAGTCATGAGGCTCTGCACCATAGGGTGTCAGATTGATGACAGAAAACTTGTCTTTCACGATTCTCTTGGTGAAATCATAGATGGGATAGAAAGAAGTATAGATAAGATTCTCCTCTGTCTCTTTTTGTGTCAATGAGCAGGAAGAAAGAAGAACAAGAGAAGAGATGAGTACAGATATTTTTTTCATTCAGGACACCTCAAAATGCATTTGCAAATCATTTGCGTTTGATAATATACGTAGGTTCCCTTGATTTTGCAAGCAGAAAAGCACAAAATAGAAACATATGAAAGAAAACGCATTTGAACAATATCATCTGAAGAAGACACATGCTAGGGAAAGGCTTCTTTCCCTTCTGGAGAAATCCTCTCATCCTCTCACAGCCGATGAAATCTATCTTTCCTTCCGAAAGAAGGATGTCAATCTTTCCACCATCTATCGAAGCCTCAAGGCCTTCGAGGAAAAAGGACTGATCAAAAAGGAAATCAACGAGAAGAAGGAGAATGTCTATTCCCTCAATCATAGGGAAGACAATCATATCTTAGTATGCACAAAATGCCACAAGAGGATTCCTCTTCAGGGTTGTCCCTTCCACGAGGTCAATGAGAAAATCGAAGAGGAGACCGGTTTTCTTCTTCAGGATCAGAATATCGAACTCTATGGCATCTGCAAGGACTGCCAGAAAAAGGAGAAAGTATGAGCGAGAAACTCTATTCGATTTATCATCAAGAGATTCCATCCTTCCTCCTTCCATTTCTAGAAAGTCCGGAAATGAAAAGAATCGATCATGTCGGCATGCACTGTGGAATGGAATATACTTCCTTTCCTTTCTACAAAGATTTCAAGAAATATTCCCGGTATGAACATTCCTTAGGTGTCGCCTTGATCGTCTATCATTTCACAAACAGCGAGAAGATGTCTCTCTCCGGCCTCTTCCATGATATTGCCACTCCTTCTTTTGCTCACGTCATTGATTTTCTCAACGGCGATCATGAAAAACAGGAGAGCACGGAAGAAAAGACACTCTCCATTCTTTTTGACTCGAAAGTCATTCTTTCTAAACTAAAAAAAATAAACATCTCACTCAACGAAGTCTCAGACTACCACATCTACCCCATTGCCGACAATGATAGTCCGAAATTATCCTCCGACCGACTCGAATATACTCTCCACAATTTCTACAACTATGATTTAGCCACATTGGATGAGATCAAAGAAATGTATGATGATCTATGCATCTGCAAAAATGAAGAAGGCGAGGATGAAATCTCATTCCAGACAGAAAGCCTGGCTAAGAAATTCGCTCTCCTCACACTGAAGAATGGTCAGATCTATGTGACCAAGGAAGACCGCTTTGCCATGGAATACCTCGCCCAGCTCATCAAGAAAGCCATCCAGAGAAAGGTTCTTTCTGAAGATGATCTCTACACGACTGAAGAAAATGTCATCCATAAACTGAATCAGGATGAGATTAGCAAACAGGATTTCCTTTCTTTCCGAAATCTGAAGAAAGTCCGGCTTGAGGAAAAGCCATCGAACGAATATTCCTATCAGATTCATGCCAAGAAAAGATATATCGATCCTCTTGTGAAAGACAAAGGAAGAATCTCTTCTCTTGATCTTGAAGTCAAAAAAGAGATTCAGTCTTTCCTTGACGAGGACTTCTCAGACTATATCGCCATCGACTGAAAATGGCTTGCCAACTTGGCAAGCCATTCTTTTTATCTGTTTTTTCTTCTACCAACTTTTCTTTCCAAGGATTAGTTGGTATGGGAGTGAGCTTCCTGGTTTTCATTATGACAGCCAACTTCCATGACCGCATATTCACGGTTGTTGTCCGTTTCCTTGCGGATGCGGATTGTCATATGGCAGCCATCGGAGAACTCCTTAGTCGCAACGAGTTGTTTATCGCTCTCGACATAGTCATAGATGTAGGTCCATGCGCTCTTGTTTGTCAAGGCATCGATATCAGCATCGAATGCAGTGATGGCATTATCGAAGACAAGATCATCCCAGACAAGGCCTTCCAAGCGAAGCGAACCGGAATCCGTGGCAACACAGGTCGGAGAATCCGCACCGATATAGAAGTAAGGAACATCATGGAGAAGCGTAGCCGTCATATAGGTTTTGACTCTCGGTTCCCAATCGGTGACACCTTCCGGTGCCTTGAAGGCAGGATAGTAGTAGATATTGCAGACAGACTGATTTCCGCTATCATTATTGACCTTGAGTTTGATCTTGCTGCCGTCATCCAATGTCTTGGTGGCATTGACCATCAAGTCATTTCCGGACTTTGTGATGTAAGTCTCATATCCAGCAGCGGTCAATTCATCATAGACCAGCCATGCTTTCTCATGAGTGAATTTTTCTGGGGAGATGAGCATCGCATAATCATCGCCATCGACGAAGCTCTGATTGGCACCGAGTGTGAAATAAGGAAGCATATAGGTTGTCGAATGGATATAAGACTGAACCTCAGTCTTGATGGTGCTATCCCATGCTTCGGTTCCTGTCTTTGTGATTGGCTTCAGACTCGATCTCCAGCAATAAAGCATGGCATTGGAAGAAGCTGTGATCTTTCCGATGAAAATAGAAACAATCGTATTGTTGGAAGCATCAACGGATTTTGCCATCAAGCATTTACCATAATCATTCTTGGAATAATAGGTAGTATAACCATTCGACTCCAAAACCGTCTTGGCATTCGTCATGATTCGATCATCCCAAGTTCCGCCTGTCACATAGAAAAGATCTGTGAAATTATGCTGAGATTTTCCTGCACCATAATAAGGTTTTGTTTCATTCTTCGTTCCAAGATAGATGTAAGGCAAAGTGAAATTCTTGAACTTGGTCAATTTCTTCTCAGTTGCAGCACTCCACGCTGTCGGAGCATGCTCCAGATTGAAATGTTCCTGATAATAGACACAGAGAAGTGCACGAGTATCGGTATTGCTATACTGACCCAGTGTCACTGTGAGTTGGCATCCATCATCCAAGAATTTTTCGACCTTCAGACTGTCTGTCGACTCAGAAAGTGTGGACCATCCATTTTCAGAGGTATAGACCTTCTTGGCTTCGGTGATCATTTCCGAATCGAATTCACCGCCAAGAATCTCCAAATGGGGTTCATCAACCTTTCCGTAGTAATAATAATCATCATTATAAATCGAATATGAATCCTTGCGGAGATAGACAAATTTGATTTCCGAGGAATGGTTATCCATATTGGTATCCATATAAGTCAGAAGTTCCTGATCCCAGCTGGTGACCGTTGTCGAAACTTCGTATTTCTTGACGAAAGCAATGACCATTTCGGCATTTCCGGCACTATTTTCCTGGACTCTGATCTTATATTTGTTTCCATCGATCTTGGCTTCCATGATGATGGCGCTGGTGGCATCGGTGACCGTCCAGATCTTGTTTCCATCGGCATCGGTGATGCTCGAATAGGTTGTCTGGACATGTTCCATGATGGCCGAAATCCATTTTCCACCGGTGATGGTCATGGTCGAATCATTATAGGCGGCAGTTTCATTTGCCGTATTGAGATAGACATAGGGAAGGACATAGCCAAAATTGGTGGTCATCTGATTCTTTGTATCGTTCGACCAATCCGTCGATGTGGAAGGAATCACCAAGCCCTCTGTCAGATAGCATTCGATGACAACACCATAGGCAGCACTTTCCTTGACGATGGCCTTCACCTTGCATTTGTCTGTGAATTCCTTTTCATAAGTGATGTAACGGGAGGATTCGGCTTCCGATTCATCGACAAGCGTATTCCAGCCATCACTCGCCAAGAAAGCAGCCTTGGAATTAGTCAGGACCTGACCAATTTGGTCTTTCGTGAGATCCTTGTTTCCACGGACTTCGACATAGTTCTGTCCCTGTGTACCCATGGAAGTGGCATTTCTGGTACCAAGATAGAGATAAGGAATCGTATGGTTATCCAAATAGGAGGCTAAATCCATGCTGACATCACTCGGCCATGCACTCTGCACACTCGGATCGAACCCTTCTTTGAAGTTCACCTTCATCACAATTTTGGCTAAGGAAGCACCGGACTTGTAAATCACGATTTCGAAGGAATCCTGGCTTGTTCCCGCTTTTCCAGTCGCTGTGAGTTTCTCATTTCCTTCTTTTTTGACGGTATATCCAGCATCCGACAGGGAAAGTAGGGCATCATCGATGACATTGGCATTCCATTTTCCACCGGCAACGGTGATGGTCTTATCCACATCGGAATAGGAAGCAAAAGGATTCTTGGTTCCCAAATAGACAAAAGGAACGACCGAATAGAAATTCTGATTGAAGACCTTCGTGACATCGCTCTCCCAGGCTGTGGCAGCCGTCTTGTCATAGTCTTCATCATAGGTCGCGTAAATGACGATAGTTTCATCCAAGGCTGTGACATTCGTGCTCTTCGGCTGAATCTTCACATTGATTTTACCTGTCGAGTCCTTCGCCGTGAAGGAATTTTCAGGGTTGGTCAGAATCGTCCAACCAGCCTTTGTATAGGCCTCACTTGCCAAAGCGGAAGTCGTATCTTCCCAGGTCTTGCTTCCCGAAATGGAAAGAACACCATAGTCAGAATCCGTGACCGTCCATTCCGCTTCGACTTCAGAAGATTTTCCAAGGTTCAGGAATGGAAGAAGTTCTCCGCCTAAATATTTCTTCATGGCAACAGCAAGAGTCTGAGACCATCCAGCATAGGGATCCACATCCGCAGAGGAAGAAGAAGAACTCGAGGAAGAGGAAGAAGACGTAGAAGAAATCGGCGTCGAACTGCTGACAGAGGAAGGTAGTGCCGTACTTTCCTTCGTCGAAGAGTTTTCTCTCGTCGAAGAAGAGGTTGAAGAAGCAGCAGACGAGGAAGAATTTTCTCTTCCCGTACATCCGATCATGGACAATGCCACAAGAGGCAAGAGGAGTAAGTTGATTTTTTTCATAGCGTGATAAGTCTCCTTTATTTTTGAGTATTATTATATAAAAACATAGAATCGAATAGTATTGAACAAAAAAAGAAAGTCATTTTTCAAGCCTTGGAAAATGAAACAACCCGAAAGAGAGAAGAAATCGTTATCATTTGTTTTTTCATCAGATGGAAATGTGATCGTACAAGGAAAAGCGATTCCTGATTCTTAAAGGAATTTAAGAAAAAGAGGGGCTTGCTCTACCCCTCAGCGATTACTTTTCTTCAGCAAAGATGACAGCCCAGCGATCATTGACATCGCCATAGCAGTTGTCATAGAAGCGGACGAAAACCACGTATTCCTTCTTCTTGTCTCCGACAAAGACAAGGCTGGAGCCTTCCTTTGTGTAGTTGAAGATACGGTTTTCATCATTCGAATAGATATCCAAGGCATTCTCGACCTTGAAGATCTTCTGAGCCAATCCTTCCAAGGTGTAGCCGTGGTTATATCCGGCCATCGCAGGAATCTGATAGGCTAAATTCTCTCCAGCGATGAATTTGATCTCACCGCGATGGAGTTTTCCTTCATAGACATATTCATCCACGCAGGCTTCCGAAGAAAAAATTTTCTTCATCGGATGGATTTCGCCATAGTTCACATCATCCAGATAGATTCCGTCTTCCACATTGGTATAATCGATTTTCTGAACCGGCAATTTCTTTCTCTTGTCAAGTTTCGCCATAACTTATTCCCCTTTCATGAATGAATTTCTAAGTCTATAGATGAATAATTAGATAATATGATATATCTTTGAATGAAAAATTGAAAGAATGAGACCGTTTTTTTCTCTGAAAAGTGGTTTCATTCCCATATATCGCGTAGAAAGCGTTCATTTTCATTTCGAATATTGAAAATCAATCGAAAATCGGTAAAATACTTTTATCAATTCATCAAGGAGGTCATCATGAAAAAAGAAATCTATCATTTCCCAGTTCTCTTTCTCGCCATCAGTCTTGGCATCAGTCTTCTTGGCATTCTCTTCGGTTCCATTTTCGATTTCTCCCTTTCCTCTTCGATTGTCAATACCTCCTCTTTGATGGGATCGATAGTGGAAAGTTTCGGCTTATCCATCGCCTTCTTCATCGTCAATGTCGGAGGCATCTTCCTCTTCAAGGGACTGAAACAGTTCAAAAAGAAAAACTATACAATCATCGGGTATATCCTTCTTGTTGCCTGCTTCTTGGTCAGTGTGTATTATTCAGCCCACTACCTACAGAAAAGCGACAACAACGTCACCCTCTCCTTCGATACCTGGATGGCCTATCTCTTCGCCTTCCTCCTCATGGGAAGCTTCTTCGCTTTCTTCTTTTATTTCATCAAGGAAGGAGACAAAAAGACGATGATCCTCATTGGAAGCCTCCTCATCCTTTCTATCGTCCTGCAGACCCTGTTCATCAATGGCATGAAATACCTCAACTGCCGACCGAGATACCGCTATCTCATCAATGACGAACTCAATGTCTCGAAGGAATCTTTCCGCTCCTGGTGGGAATTCAAGCCGTTCACAGCGAAGAACGACTACCACAAGTCCTGGCCGAGCGGACATACCGCCACTGTGAGTGTCCTGCTTCTTCTTCCACTCATCTCCGATTTCCTTAGATATCCCATCAAGAAAGGAAAAGTCGTCCTCTTCTCTTTGAGTCTTGCCTATGTTCTTTTTGTCGCATTCTATCGTATCAAGTGCGGAGCTCACTTCTTAAGCGATGTGTCCTTCGGACTCTTCTTCGTCACCATCATACTTTCTATCCTCCTTCTATTAGCCCAGTTCGTCGATAAAAAAATTCCTTCCAAAGAAGCTCAACCCAGAGAATCCATCTAAACAATGAAGAAGATCCAATGCGGTCTTCTTTTTTTCAAGGAAGATCGCCTAAGATATCAAGCATAATAAGACAAACCACGAAAAGAGAAACCAGATTATGACGATCACAGCGACAGAACTGAATGACAATCTTGAGAAATATCTTCTTCTTGCAGAAACAGAGGATATTTTCATCACACGCAATGGCAAGGTTATCGCAATGCTCTCCAATCCCAATCAGGACAGAGTGAACCTCGCAAAATCTCTGTTTGGAATTCTTCCATCCGATGTGACGTTGGAGGAAGAAAAGGAAGAAAGGCTGAGTCAGATCTAGATGCTTGTTCATAAAGGCATGTATTTCATTCTCGTCCACAGCCAATTCGAATGTTTCTTATGCCGAGAGGCTCTGAATATTTTTGATTTTTCTGAAGTAAAATCGTCTTGCATCCGAAAAAATATGCTATAATTCTTATCTATGGAAGAAATCAAGTTTTGTCCACGCTGTGGACACGGCAACAAAGGGACCTCGAACTTTTGTGAAAAATGCGGCGCATCGCTGAATAACGAGGTACAGAATCCGAACAATTCGGTTCCGTTTTCCAGTACAGTGCCGAATCAGGCCACGGATAATTTTCATGAAACAGCGATTGTCGAAAAGAATACAATCACCCTTCTGAATTATTCCCAGACACTGAGAAGAAATCTCTTCATCAATCCTTGGCCTCTTATCTCCGGAAGCATCTTTATGGTCTTTGTCGTCATCTCCTTTGTGATCACCTATCTGTTGGATTCGACAATCGATACCTACTTCTTCTTGAACTTCGTCTTCATCGGATTGGATCTCTTCTACCTCTTCTACTATCTCATACTCAGTCCACTGAAAACCATCTCTGCATCAAAGAGATACAATGTGGAAAACTATCGCATCTCCTTCTATTCTGACAGACTCAGATATCAGCTTTCCATGAATATCCAGGGACAGGAAATCCGAAATGATTTCTTTATGCTCTACAAGGATATCTTCAAAGTGAAGGAATACAAGGATATGCTGATTCTCGGATTCGGAGTCCAGGGTCAGATTGTTCCTCTTTGTCTTCTCAAGGATGAGATCTATGACAAGATCATTCCACTCTTGCAGGACAAGATCAATCAGCTTCGCGGAAAATAAGAATCGCCTCATTCCCAAGAAACGGAATCGAGGCTTTTTTCATAAAAGAAATCATAGGTTTTTTTAATCTTTTTTAAGAAATAAAAGAACTTTTTAAGTTTCTTTTAAACTTTTAGAAATCATTGTAAGCGATTCCAAACAGATTTTCTTTTTCCTGCTTTATTTCATATGTTTTTATTATTTTTTGATTGTCAGTATCTAAAAACCATACATTTTTATCCTTAAAAATATTTCATTCTGTTTTCTTTTCTTTTTTCCTTATCTTATAGGGTGAAAAAAATATTTGATTTTTCCTTTCCGTCTTGTTTTTAATTTTTTCATAAATCGAGAGGAGAAAAAATTATTTATGAAGAAAATCAATTTGCTTATTTTGCCGCTGATTGCCC
>CAVCCX010000003.1:0-26162 GCA_963600815.1 Bacteroides uniformis
GCAGAAAAAGCGGCATAAGATCCGATTTCATCGCCTTAAGTCACGCCAATCTCCCGAAGCGGTCAAACTGAGGGACCTAGGCATGCCTTTCTAATGGCAATTTTACACCGAGAAGAAAGTCAAATCAATAACAAACGAGGATTTTCAGCCAAAAGATCTTCTTTCGCTTTGAAAATTAAAAGTAAACGTAAAATCCCCGTCACCCCGAAAGGTCATTTTCCCAGCTGAAAATGATCCTTTTTTTGATAACCTTAGTCCGAGGTACAAAACCATGGGAAAATTTTATACGGATTACGAACGCCTTGAGTTCGTCAAGAAGTTCAAGGAATCGAGGCTAAGTTCTCGGGAATTCGCGCTTGCCAACAACCTGGCGGTCTCCACCTTCAGGGACTGGGTCCATGCATTCGAGGACATCAACGGCGGATTCATCAACATCGGAAAGGCACTCGAGACACCGGGAAATGTCACGACAGAGAAGGACTACACCGTCTCCATGCTGTCCTACGACAACATCAGGAAGAAGTCGTCCCACTTCACGAGATTCGACCATTCGATCGTCGTGATCGAACTGCCTGACGGACTGAAGATAACAACATCCCTCGAGCAAGCCGAAAAGATACTGGAGAATCACTATGATCGACAAAGAAAAGGTTAAGAACATCTATCTCTATTCCAGGGAAATCGACATGCGTTTCGGGATGAAGAAGATCCAGTCGATGATCAGCCTGGGCTTCTCTCCGGAGAAGATTCTGCATTCGGCATTCATATTCGTCTCGAGAAGCCACAGGCAGATAAAGATATACTACGAGGACGAATTCGGGACGTGGCTGATGATAAACAGACTTTCCTATGGAAAATTTCAGTGGATAAAGGAAGGCGAATACCCGAAGATAACGCACGAGGATCTCGACTGGCTTTTGAAGGGAGTCGAGATAAAAACTAAAAGAGAAAAAGAAATCGCAATTTGAGAAAAAGCCCTATTTTATGGGCTTTTTTCTTTGTTTTTAGGTAACTTTATGATATAATATTATCAATAGGAAAGACCATGGAAAACACATTGAACAGCCTTGATGAAGCGTTGGCGGAAATCCAGAGAATGAAGCTGATGCTCGAAGAAGCGAATGCGAAGATTGCCCAAAGAGATGCCCAAATCGGACAGCAGGAAGAGGAAATCCGCACCCTCAACGAGAAACTGGCCGCTGCTTTGGAGGCCATCGAGAACGAGAGGGAAAAGAAGACCATCGCACAGATGCGGATGTTCGGAAAGAAGACCGAGAAATCATCCATCATCTTCAACGAGGCCGAGGAAATCATCAACAGCGGAAAGAAAAAGGATGAAGAGGACGGAGAGGAAGAAGAGCAAAAAATTCCGAGAAAGAAGCGACATGGCGGAAGGAAGAAGGGCGGAAAGAACTATGAGGGCTTCGATTTCGAGGCACATGTGACGAGGACCGTCATCCTCGAGTCCGAGACGAAAACCTGCCCGAAATGCGGAAGCGAGCTTGTGGCCGCGAATGACAAGACCAGATACAAAATCGACTATATCCCCGGAAGGTTCGAAGTCACCAAATACATCATTCGCAGCAAGAAATGCCCCAACTGCAACAAGGTCGACAACACACTGTATCCGGCACCCGGAATCGGAAACGCATTCGGTTCCTCCGCTTTGACGTCCTCGTCGATGTCGGAAATCTGCTATTCGAAATTCGGCCTCGGCATCCCGCTCAACAGGCTTTCCGAACATCTCTCCAGCCAGACAGGACTGCCGATATCCAAACAGCTCATGGCCGACTGCATCAGGAGATGCGCCGAGCTCTGCAAGCCACTCTATGATGCCATGAAGGAATCGCTGCTGAAGACGGAGCCTCATATCATCCATGTCGACGAGACTCCCGTCATCGTCAGCGACAAGTACGAGCCGACCGAGTCGGAGCAGAATCTGAACAGGCAGAAAAGCTATCTTTTCGTCTATGCCTCCCCGGTCTACAGCCCAAAAAGGATATTCCTCTATGAATTCCATGAGACCAGGGCAGCAGTCGGACATATGGTCAAGTGGCTCAAGGATTTCCACGGATATCTCGTCGGAGACGATTTCCCCGCCTATCCCGGCCTCCAGAAGAGGAGCGAGGGAAGGATATGCTTCGCACTGTGCTGGGAACATGCCATCCGCAGATTCGTCTACATCCTCAAGGCGACGCCGGAGGAGAAGAGGGAGGACACATTCAGCGGAAAGTTCGTCAGGGAATGCAGGAAGCTGTTCGCATACGAGAAGCAATACCGGAAGGAGCATCTCACACCGGACGAGAGAAAGAGGAGAAGACTCGCCGAGCATCCGCCCATACTCCACGAGATATGGAAGATGATAACGTCGGTATCGCCGAAGAAGGGATCGGAGCTCGAGACTGCGGTCAACTACTTCAGGAGCAACTACCGCTATCTCGTGACATATCTGAGGGATGGCCACGTCGACATGACGAACAATACCGCTGAGAGAGGCATACGCCCATTTTCTGTGCAGAGAAAATCGTTCCAATGTGCCGGTTCATACCAAGGCGCAAGGCATTCCTCGGTGATGTTCACGCTTGTGCAGAACGCTCTCCTGAACGGGCTCGACGTGCGGAAATACATCGGATACGTGTTCGAGAACATCAAGAAGGCAGAGTCCATGGAATCGCTCATGCCCTATTCCGACGAGATGAAGAGATTCAGGACGAAGGAACTGATCGAATCCGAAATCAAATGAGGCGGAAAGACGCCTCTGTTTCGCAACCAAAAACAGGCCCCATAGTTGTACAAGGATGTACAGCATCGGGGCCTATTTTTTTCGGCTTCAGGTGTCGGGGATTTTACGTTTACAATTAAAAAGCCAGATAGAGAAAGCCGAACAATGCCTTTGTTTTCCAGCACAGAAAAAGCCCCTATCCAAAGAAGACAGAGGCTTGATTGATCATTAGATATGAAGCGTATAGAAGAGAGGAACCTGATAGCCCAAGGAGGCATCATAGCCATTGTCGAAAGCAAGTTTCTCATGCTTGGTGGCAAGAGAGAGCTGCTGACGGGAGGCATCGATCTCCGCCATGTTGTGATAGCCAAGTCCGAGTCCTCTTTCACCGGCCAGGGAATAATAGCGATAGGCGACTTCAAGATTTCTCTTGTCATTGACTTTCTCGCGGAAACAATCGCCCAAATAGTTCAAAGCGAAGGTATAGCCATCATGGGCAGCTTCGATGATGAGTTTATGTCCTCTTTCGAGATCATAGAAGGCAAAGTCCTTGTCCGTCAGAAGCATGCCGAGACGGAATTTTGCCGAACAGGAACCCTTCGAAATGGCCAATTCATAGAATTCCTTGGATTTCTTGTCATCTCTTTCGATGAGGCTGTTGTCTCCTTCATAGAGATAGCCAAGAAGAACCAAAGCACGGATGGAGCCTTTTTCAGCGGCAATCTTGACAAGTTCGACTGCATCGAGTTTTTCGTTCTTTTCAGCCGAGGAGGAATCGAGGATGCGGATTGCCTTGATGAGAATCTGATCCGAATCGATTTCTTCCTTGATGACCTTGTCATTGCTATCGAAAAGTTCGTTCTCATTGACGACAACCGGAGAGACTGCCACATTTTCCGATGTTTCTTCGCTGGGCGTTTCCTTGACAACGGTTTCCGGATTCAAGACAGGAGTCGAGGCCGAATCGCCTTTTTCCATCTGATTGGAAATCTCATCAATCTTCTCCTGGACGGATTCATCGCCGAGTTCCAAGGCCTTGCGATAATATTCCAAGGCAAGATTCTTGTCGACAGCTTCGCTTCCCAATCCATAGAAATAATAATCACCCATCTCACGATAGTCCATGGAATCCTTGGGAGAATCCTTGAAGTGTTTCATGGCCGTGTCATAGTATTTGCGGGCATCTTCCACATCGGCAGACATACCCTCCATACCTTCACGAATGATGCGTCCGATCTCAAAATAGGACTTTCCTTTGGTCGTTCCATTTCTGGCAGACTGATTGATGAGTTTTAAACCGGTATTGATCTTTTTTCCTTCCTTGAGCAAATCCATACCAGCTTGCAAATCTTTATCGATTGTGAATGACATGAGAAACATTCCTCCAACTTCGTTTATTATATCTCTATAAGTCTTTCTTTTTCAATGAAATTTCTTTTGATTCCTCTTGTTTTTCCATTTCAAATGGGCCGATTCTTGATTTCCGCATCGAAATATGGCCTGTCGAAGCGACCACAAGGGAATCCAAAAGAATCACATCCACCACAAGCAGCTTCTCAAAGAGGGTCGAGGCAAACTCGACATCCATCCTCGAAAACCGGAGTTCTCCAGATGGGTGATTGTGCAAAAGAAGGACAAATGAGGCATTGATCTGGATGGCATTTTTCAGAATCGTCTTCATCGGGACATAGACAAGCCGTATTTCATCCGATTGGAACACTTCCTTTTTCAGGACGCCTTTATTCTGATCAAGATAGATGCAGAGGCAGATTTCCACCGACTGATTCAGAAAATAGAATTCCGTCTTCTTGATGGCATCGTCTTCCGTCAGAATCTTTGTCGATGCTTCAAGGGGAAGTCGTTTCAGGATCTCGGCAATGGCATAGATGGTATACCCTTTTGCCATCTTGATTCCCTTTTCGGACAGAATGTCCGAGCAGAAAAAGACTCCCCGAAGGCCTCCTTTTTCCAAAAGAAGCCTTTGGGAGAGCAGAATGACATTTTCCTTTTTGGTTCCTGTGCGAAGAAGAAGAGCCAATAGCTCGAAATCTTCCAAAGAGGAAATGCCTTTCTTTTCCGCTTTTTCGCGTGGCTTGAATGATCCTGTTTTGAAATAGGGACTTTCTAGTCTCCCCATTGGAACGTGAAACCGCCCGGCAATGCCACTTTGCCACCATCCTTGGCAAAGAACATCTTGTAGCAGATGACGCTGACGATGCCGATGGCCAGCATGGCCATGATGGCACTTAGGGTGATGGCCTCACCTCCTTGAAGAGTCTTCTCTTCCGCTTCTTCGATTTTCCTCATAAGAAAAACCTCCTTCATAGATGTATTGTCATCCAGAGGAGGTTTTTTTCGGATTTATTTCATATATTTTGCAAGTTCTTCTTTGTACTTCTCGTATTTTTCCTTTTCCAAGGCAATTTTCTCCGGCTTGGCCTTGCTCACGAAGTTCGGATTGGAGAGCATCTTTTCGCTGCGGAGAATCTCATTGTTGAGGAATTCGATACGCTTGGCTCTTCTCTGCTTGGCTTCCTCGGTCTCCTCTTCCTTGATTTCCAAGGCAAAGGATGTGAAGTAGGAAAGATCCTCAGTCTTCTTGTCTGAAAGAGCAATATTCGAAGCGAAGGAGAAACGGGAAAGATAGTTCTTCACCTTGAGGAAATCTTCCTCTTTTCCATAGAAGCTCAGTTCAACCGGGGCATTCGGAGCCATGGAAAGTTCGGATTTGTGGTTGCGGACCATTTTGATGGCATCATTGAGGGACTTGGCAAGAGCGATATCTTCCTTCTTATAGGAACGAGTCGACTCACTTGGATATTCCTCTTCATAGATGGACTTCTTGCTCATCGGAAGCTTCGTATAGATTTCCTCGCTGATGAATGGGGCAAATGGGAAGAGAATGATGAGGATGTTCTTCAAAAGGGAATAGAGAACATTGTAGGTCGTCTTCTTTTCTTCCTCGGAAGCATTCTGCAAAGTGACCTTGCAGTATTCGAGATAGATGGAGCAGAATTCATCATACACGAAGGAATAAAGGTAGTCGGCTGCCTGGCCCAATTCATATTTTTCCATGTTAGACTTGACAGAAGAGACCAATTGGTCGAATTCCGAATAGATCCAGGAATCCAAGAATGAGAGATTCTCTTCCTTGACTTCCTCCGGGATGAAGCCTTCTGGGAGCATAGAGAGAATGAAACGGGAGGCATTCCAGACCTTGTTCAGGAAATTATGGGCAGCCTCGACCTTGTTGAAGGAGAAATTGATGTCAAGGCCCGGTGTGCCGCCGGTGGCCAAGGCATAGCGGAGGGAGTCGGTGCCATATTTTTCGATGACATCGAAGGGATCGATGCCGTTTCCGAGCGACTTGGACATCTTTCTTCCCTGGCTGTCGCGGACAAGTCCGTGGATATAGACTTTCTTGAAAGGCATCTCAGAGGTGAAATGAACGCCGTCAAGCGCCATTCTTTCGACCCAGAAGAAGATGATGTCATAGGCGGTGACCATGACGTCGAGCGGATAATATCTTTCATAGAGAGGCGTCTTCTCTGGCCAGCCTAAAAAGGCAAACGGAGCCAAAGCCGAGGAGAACCATGTGTCCAGGACATCCGGATCCTGATCGTATTCCTTTGGATCCAACGGTGTCTCCGAGCAGATGACTTCATGGGTGACCTTATTGGTATAGACCGGAATGCGGTGTCCCCACCAAAGCTGTCTGGATATGCACCAGTCCTGGGTGTTCTCCAGCCACTGATAGAAGATGTGCTCGAATCTCTTCGGGAAGAAAGTCGTCTTCTTCTCATCCGAGTCCTGCATCTCCATCACGGCCTTGCTCAAAGGCTCCATCTTGACGAACCACTGCTTGGAAAGCATCGGCTCGACAACGGCCTTGCTTCTTTCCGAATGGCCGACATTGTGGACGATATCCTCGATCTTGATGAGATCCCCCTGCTCCTTGATCTTCTCGACCACCTTCTTTCGGCATTCATAGCGGTCAAGTCCGACATATTCAGCCGGGCAGTTTTCATTCATCGTGGCATCTTCTCTCATCGTCTTGACGAATTTGAGATTGTGTCTTTTGGCGATGTTGAAGTCATTCGGATCATGGGCGGGCGTACATTTCATGACGCCGGTTCCGAATTCCTTGTCGACATAGCGGTCCGCAATGAGCGGAAGCTTCTCACCATTGGCCGGGTTGATGACATATTTTCCTTCATACTGGTTGTATCTTTCATCATCCGGATTGAAGACGACCGCCTGGTCGCCGAACATCGTCTCCGGACGGGTGGTAGCCACTTCCAGATAGGAGGAATGATCCTCGAACCAATACTTGAAATAATAGAAATGTCCATTATCGGACGAATACTGGACTTCGATATCGCTCAAAGCGGTCTTCAAGACCGGATCCCAGTTGATGATTCTTTCGCCACGATAAATAAGACCTTCATCATAGAGTTTCTTGAAAACCTTGTTGACGGCCTTGCACATGCCCTCATCGAGCGTGAATCTCTCCTTGGAATAGTCCATGGAAAGACCTAAGGCACGCCATTGCTTGGAGATATAGTCGCCATGCTCTTCCTTCCATTTCCAGGCTTCCTTGAGGAATCCCTCTCTTCCGAGCTGATATTTGTCCTTGCCTTCTTCCTTGAGCTTGGCTTCGACCTTTGCCTGGGTGGCGATGCCGGCATGGTCCATGTCCGCCAGGAAAAGAACATCATAGCCGCTGATTTTCTTATAGCGGGCGATGATATCCAAAACGGTCGTGTTCGTGGCATGTCCGATATGGAGAATGCCCGTGACATTCGGCGGCGGAACAATCATGCTGAATGGTTTTTTATGGAGATTTTCCTCTCTCATCGCCTCGAAATAATGATTTTCTTCCCAGAACTGCTCTTTGCCTTCTTCCACCTTCTTGTGGTCATAGGCTTTGTCTAATTCTTTCATAAAAAAAGTCCCCCGAAAATTTTCTTTTCTGAAGGGACGCAATTTTCTTGCGCGGTACCACCCCTCTTCGGAATTTCCGCTCTTCTTTTTTTGCCTAGCACTTTCTAAGTAGGCTCTTAGAGGATTCCTCCCAGGCTCCAAGACGACAGAAAGAATTCATGCTGTCCAGCTTCCATCATCCTGGACTCTCTATGAGTCATGAAAGACTTTCCCTTCTTTTCAACGCCTAGATGAAATTCTAGCATGCGAAAATGAAAAATCAAGAAAAAAGAGACCTTTTCAGGCCCCTTTTGTGGATTTCACGATATCATCACGCAGAATCTGATAGAGATTTTCTTTCTTCAGTCCGACGTCGAACATTTCTTTTCCGGCAAGTTTTTCTTTCTGCAGGGCGAGATAATGTTTTTCGCTCATGTTGATTTTATCCGTCTTGGTGAAGACAAAGGCATAGGGAAGATTGAGAGATTCCAGATAGGAAGCAAAATCATCATCGGCTGGAAGAAGAAGACGGCGCGAATCGATAAGAAGATAGACCTTCTTCAGGCCCGGATTTTCCTCAAGGAAGGATTTCATCAGTCCGGCAAAGGTATCTCTCTTGAACGTCGCAAAGCCGTATCCCGGAACATCCGCAAGATAGAAGGACTTGTCGATGAGGGCATAGTTGACCATATTGGTCTGACCGGCAGTTTTGCTGGTCTTCATGAAATTTTTCCGCTTGACAAGGGCATTGATCAAGGTCGATTTTCCGACATTGGATCTTCCGATGAAGGTCACAGTCGGATGATCGAGAAGAAAGCCTTTCTTATCGACGGCCGATTTGATGAATTCCACGTTCTGGAAACTAATCTTCGACATCTTTGTCCTTCGCCTTCTTGACCGGTTTCTTGCCTGTCTTGGATTCCGGTGTCGTCTCTTTGTAGATCTTTTCTTTCATGCTCGAGATATCTTCCATATAGACGCCCTTGAAAAGATCACTGACTTTCTTGACTTCGATGATTTCCAAGGCATCGGAGATTTCCTTTGGAAGTTCCTTTTTGTCCTTGTCGTTCTCATAAGGGATGAAGACAGTCTTGATATGCTCTCGGGCAGCCGCGTTGCACTTTTCTCTGAGTCCGCCAATCGGCATGGCATTTCCACGGAGATCGACTTCGCCGGTCATGGCGACATCATTGCGGATTCTTAAGTTGCAGACGGCCGAAAGGATACATAACACCGTGGCCACACCCGCGGACGGGCCATCCTTCGGAGTGGCCGACTCCGGGAAGTGGATATGGATATCATGGCAATTGAAGAATTCCGGATTGATTCCGACATCCGGTCCGATGGACTTGACATAGGACAGGGCCGTTTCACAGGCTTCCTTCATGACATCGCCAAGGTTTCCGGTGAGGATGAGCTGACCCTTTCCAGGGAAGGTATTGACTTCGATCTTGAGGACTTCTCCGCCGGCCTGGGTATAGGCAAGGCCATTGATGACGCCGACCTGGGAATCATCGATATTTCTTTCATGGATGAAGACTTCGGCACCTAAGTATTTCTTGACGGCTTCCTTATCGATCACGATGTGATCAAGAGAAGGATTGCGGAGATAGTCGACCGCATATTTTCGGTCGATCGTTCCGATCTTTCTTCTCAATTCACGGACACCGGCTTCCATCGTATAGAATTCGACGATGTAGTTCAAGGCTTCATCGGTCCATTCCATCATGCCCGGCTTGATGCCGTTGTCCTTCTCTTCGAGGGCAAGAAGATGATTCTTGGCGATATCGATCTTTTCGAACTTGGTATAGGTATTCAGTTCGATCATCTCAAGACGGTCAAAAAGCGGACCTGGAATCTTGGAGATATCATTGGCTGTGCAGATGAAGAGAACGTTGCTCAGATCGAAGGGTTCATCAAGATAGTTATCGGAGAAGTTCTTGTTCTGTTCGGGATCGAGGACTTCCAAAAGAGCGCTGGCTGGATCGCCATGATAGCCTCCGCCATCGATCTTGTCGATTTCATCCAACAAGAAGACCGGATTGTTTGTTCCACACTTTTGCAAGGAAGAGATGATTTTTCCTGGCATGGCACCGATATAGGTCTTTCTGTGGCCACGGATTTCGGCTTCATCCGATACACCGCCCAAGGCAACCTTGACGAATTTTCTTCCCAAGGCAGCGGCAATGGAAATGGCAAGCGAGGTCTTTCCGACGCCCGGAGCACCATAGAAGCAGAGAATTGGAGCCTTCAAGGACTTGGTCAACTGCTTGACGGCAAGGTATTGGAGGATGCGGTCCTTCTGTTTCTCAAGGCCGTTGTGGTTCTCATCCAGAATCTTCTTGACCGATTCGAGATCCTCATTGTCGGTCGAAGAAATGCGCCACGGAAGATGAGTGAGAAGATCAAGATAGTTGGTTGCGACACCAATTTCCTGGCTTCCCATCGGAAGAGCCTTGACGCGGGTGATTTCCGAACGGATTCTCTTCTGGATGTTGTCCGGATAGAGTTCCGGATGCTTTGTCAAGCATTCCTCATAGCGATCGATGGCATCGCCGCCGTCGAATTCCTTGAGCTGGTCCTTGACCACTTTCATTTTCTCGCGGAGAACGAATTCACGCTGGTTCTTGTCGATGGCCTCAGAAACCTTTCTCTGGATATCGTATTCGATCTTGGAATCGAGGTTGAAGCGATCGAGATCATTGATGACAAGGCGGAACTGCTCAAGAGGATCCTTCTCTTCGAGGATGAGCTGCTTGGTGAGTTCCGAGGTACCCAAAAAGGCAGCGATATGATAGGGAATATTCTTGACTTCCGGAACCGTCTGGGAGAAATCCGGAAGTTCGGGAAGCTGAGGATATTTCTTTCTCAGGCTGAGATAGTCACCGGTGAATTTTCCAAACATCTCATAGATCTTCGAATCTTCCCTTTCATAATAGATATGGGAAGAGACGCTCGCCTTGATGGTCTTGGTCAGGTCATCGATGGCAAAGTCGATGAGGTCTACCGGCTGTTTTCCAATCGCCTTGACACTCAAGACACCGCTTTGATCCGTGGTGATGGACAAAACCTTGCACAGACATCCGGTCGAACGGACACCTGGAAGAATCAAATTATCGAAATCGCCATAAGCGTTATCGATATTGGATAAGGACATGACAAATTCATCTCCGTCCTTGAGACGGGAGAAGAGATTGATATCATAATCATTGCTTGCGATGATGTTCATTTCGACATCCGGCAAGCCGACATTTTTCTTATTCGGAAGAACAGAAAGTCTTCTTGGAGCGTAACTTTGCATACACACACCTCCTAATTCTAGAAATAGCACAACAAATCGTAAATATTATATCGAAAAATTTAGCAATGTCAACGTGCAAGTGCTAAATTTCGAATTTCATAGAAAACAAAGGAGGACATTTGCTGTCCCCCTCATTTTTTTCAGAAACTTATTCGGCTTTTGCTTCTTCTTTGGCTTCTTCCTTCTTTTCTTCTTTCTTCTCTTCTTTCTCAGCGGAAAGTTTTTCTTCCTTCTTAATCAATTCCGGAACATTGAGTTCAAGCAGGCGGGCCTGGACATTTCCGGTCATGATGGAAGAGAAGACCTGATTGATGTAGCCATTGATCTGGTTGTTGATCTGATCATCGGACATCTTCTGGGCTCTGTAGTAGTTTGCGAAGTTCTTGACGAATTCATCCATCGGAGAGCCGATCTGCTTTTCGATATCTTCCTTCGTCGGAGCCTTGATGTCTTCGGCCTTGGCAACAGCCTGATAGATCAAGGAAGACTTGATTTCGTTCTCTAAGCCGGTCTTGAGGTTAGCTTCATATTGTTCCATGGTCTGGTTGACAAGCTTGAGATATTCTTCCAAGGAAAGACCCTGCTGTTCAATCTGGTTCTCATCCTGTTCCTTTCTGGACTGGAGGAGAGACTGGACATATTCTGGGCAGATTTCGAATTCAGAGCCTTCTCTGACCTGGAGAAGGAGGTCATTGACAACGGCATTCTTATAGGTGTTGAAGGACTGTCTGGTAAGGTTTTCCTTGACCTTAGCCTTGAGTTCGTCAAGGTTCTTGGAAACATACTGTCCAGAGAGGGTCGTGGCAAATTCGTCATTGATCTCGGGAACTTCCTTGGTCTTGACGGCATTGAGGATGACCTTGAAGACAACCGGCTTGCTGGTCAACGGTTCTGGATAGTTGTCTGGCATGGTCAAAGCGACATCGAATTTGTCGCCGGCCTTGTGGGAAACACACTGTTCCTCGAATCCAGGAACGAAATGCTTGGAACCTAATTCCAAATCGAAGGAAGTGGCACTTCCGCCATCGAACGGCTTTCCGTCCATGAGACCGGTGAAGTCGATGTTGACGGTATCGCCCATTTCGGCTTCCTTGTCACTCGGAACAAGTTCGGCATTGTCCTTGGCAAGATGGTTGATTTCCTCTTCGACATCCTTGACTAAAATTCTCTTCTGTTTGACAGAAGTGGTCAGACCTTTGTAATCACCCAATTTCTTGACGCTCGGGGCAAGGAAATAGGTGACAAGGAATTCAGCTTCATCCGCAGAGAATTTCTTGAGGGAAACTTCTGGACGGAGAGACTGGGCAAATTTGCCGTCCTTGACATATTTCGAGAATTCCTCATCGGCTTCGAAATTCTTGTCGAGCATTCTCAGAAGGGCATTGACGGTCTCATTTGCGACATCATCATTGTGGAGATAGCGAGAGGCAAGTTCCTTTGGAGCCTTTCCTTTGCGGAATCCCGGAACAACGACATTGGCAATGAGTTTATTGACAGCCTTGTCTGATGCTTTGCTGACTTCTTCCTTGGAAAAACTGACTTCGGCATCAAGATGGCCATTTTCATTCTTAAAAGTGTGCTTCATTTTCATTACTCCTGTAAAACATTTGATTAAGCCATAACATTATAGTAATCGTCTTCTTTTATTGCAAGAAATTCTAAATTTCCTGCCAAAAAATCATCATAAAATAGCAATTCAGCCTAGAAGAATCAATGAATCTTCTTCAGATGCCAGATATCGCGATTGTATTCCGAAATCGTACGATCGCTCGAGAACCAGCCCGAGGCAGCGATATTGGCAAGACATTTCTTTCCCCAAGCTGTGCGGTCAAGATACCAGGATTCGATTCTCTTGCAGGCAAGGGCATAGGAATCGAAATCCTTCAGGACCATGAATTCGTCATTGCGATACATGATCTCATCGAAGATCATGCGGAACTGGTCCTTGTTCGGAGAGAAGGTATCCGTAAGGAGGGAATCCATGATTCTCTTCACATGGGCATCGGTATTGTAGACATCCCATGGGTTGTAGGAATTCTCGTATTTGATTTTCTTGACTTCCTCTTCCCTCATACCGAAGATGCAGGCATTGTCTTCGCCGACAAAGCGGGAGATTTCGACATTGGCGCCATCGAGCGTGCCAAGAGTGATGGCACCATTCATCATGAACTTCATGTTGGATGTGCCGCTGGCTTCCTTTCCGGCAAGAGAAATCTGTTCAGAGATATCGCTGGCTGGGATGACGACTTCCGCCTTGGAGACATCGTAGTTCTCAAGGAAGACAACCTTTATATATTTCGAGACAACCGGATCCTCCTGGATGGTCTTGCTCACAGCGAGAATCAGTTCGATGATCTTCTTGGCATAGACATAGCTCGGAGCCGCCTTGGCACCGAAGATATAGGTATGCGGGTAATATTTTCCGTTCGGATTGTCCTTGATCTGGAAGTAGCGGTCGATGATGTGGAAGACATTCAGCAATTGTCTCTTGTAGGCATGGAGACGCTTGATCTGTGTATCGAAGATGCTTTCTGGATCGACTTCGATGCCGGAGACCTTCTTGATCAGCTCATAGGAAGCAATCTTGTTCTTCTGCTTGATCGAATTGAGTGTCAGGAAGACTTCTTTGTTGTCTTCCTTGATGAATTTTGTGAGCTTCGTGAGATCTTCTGGATGATAGATGAAGGAATCACCGATCAAAGAGGTGATATATTCCGACAAGGAAGGATTGCTGACAAGAAGGAAACGACGATGTGAGATGCCGTTCGTCTTGTTATTGAATTTCTCTGGATACTGCGTATAGAGATCCTTGAAGGTCTGCGATTTGAGGATCTCCGTGTGGATTCCAGCCACACCATTGACGCTCGTTGCGACATGGATGGCAAGCTGGCACATATTCACATTGCCATTGTGGATGACCTTGGAATGACTGATGGCTTCTTCCGAGACGCCTTTCTCTCTCATGAGCTGAAGGGTTCTGCGGTTGATTTCCTCGATGATCATGTAGACACGCGGAGCGACCGAGCCGATATAACGGCAAGGCCATTTTTCGAGCGCTTCCGGCATGACGGTGTGATTGGTGAAGGCGAAGCATTTCGAAACTATCTGGTAAGCTTCATCCCAACCATAGCCGTTTTCGTCCATGAGGATTCTCATGAGCTCCGGAATCGACATGATCGGGTGGGTATCATTGAGCTGGAAGACATAGTGATCATAGAGATGATCGAGGGTGCCATAGAGTTTCTTTTCACGGTTGACGGCAAACTGCATGCCGGCCGAAACAAGGAAATACTGCTGGCGGAGACGGAGAAGTTTTCCTTCTTCGGTGGAATCATCCGGATAAAGACCATGGGTGATATCACGGATGAACTTCAGATAGCCGTTGAAATCGGCATTGGTCGGAAGGTCCTCATCAGCCGGTTCAGCATACCAAAGACGCAAGGTATTGACGACTTCGTTGCTCTTGCCGATCAAAGGAACATCATAGGGTACAGCGCGGACAGCATAGCTGTTGGATGTGCGCCAGCGGATTTCATCATTTTCATCGCGATAGGTTTCCGGATTGCCATAGAAGCGGACAATGACGGAATCATCCGGCTTGCGGATTTCCCAGGGGAAGCCTTCGATGAGCCAGGTATCCGGGAATTCCATCTGCTGGCCATCTTTGATCTTCTGGCGGAAGAAACCATATTCATAGCGGATGCAGTTTCCATGTCCGGGAAGTCCGAGACTGGCGATGGAATCCATGAAGCAGGCAGCCAATCTTCCCAAGCCGCCATTTCCCAAGCCGGCATCGGGTTCTTCAGCTTTGAGCTTGTCAAAGTCAACACCGATGCTCTTCAAGGCATCCTTGACTTCCTCAAGAACATCCAGATTGAAGAGATTGGTGGACAAAAGTCTTCCCATGAGGAATTCCATGGAGAAGTAGATGAGCTGCTTGTCCTGATTCTGGATGACTTCTTCCTTGCATTTCTTTGCCAAGACGTTGGCATAGTCACGGACCATGGTCCCTAAAATATCATAGAGGGAATGGTAATCGAGATCCTTTGGATCACGGGAATATTTTTCGACACAGCGGTCTGTGAAAGTCGTAATGAATTCTTTTTTGAAGTTTTCGCCTTTTTTGAACTGAAACATATTAAAATCTTGGCACGTGAGTCTAAGCCAAATTCTCCCTTGTTTTCTGACTCTTTGGTTATGTTATGCTTTGTCGGAAACGAACAGATCGGTTTTCTTATCATCGACGGCAACGAATGGTCTTTCTTCGATCTTTGTTTCTTTTCGATGGCAGAGATAGATGGCACCGAAGGAAGGCACCTTGACCGTGATGCGATATTTCTGGTTATGGATTCCAGAGCCATGTGTGGTGAGTGGAAGACCATTGTATTGGTTCCATCCGCCATAGACATCCTTATCCGTATTCAGGATTTCCTCATATGTGCCCTCATAGGGGACACCGACATCATAATCCCAATAGAAGTTCGATGTCATGTTGAAGATGAAGATCATGCATTCCTTTTCGGACTCTCTTCGGAAAATGTAAACACTTTGGTCCGCATTATCCGCCATGATCCATCCGAAGGTAAGTGGGTCATATTCATCCTGATGCATGGCAGGATGATTCACATAAATATGATTGAGATCGCGGATGAGCCTCTGGACACCCGCATGTTTTGGATAATCAAGAACGTTGAAGGCAATCGGTTCGAATTCCTTCCATTCATCGAAGGTAGCCAATTCATTTCCCATAAAGTTCAGTTTCTTTCCTGGATGGGCAAACTGATAGGCATAGAGATTTCGGACATTGGCAAATTTGTTGTCATAGTTGCCCCACATCTTGTTGATGATGCTGCCTTTCATATGCACGACTTCATCATGCGAAAGAGGCAGGATGAAATTTTCGCTATAGAAGTAGGCCATGGAGAAAGTGAGCTGGTTGTGGCAATATTTCTTATAGACAGGATCCTTGGCATAATATTTCAGGGTATCATTCATCCATCCCAGATCCCATTTATAGTCGAATCCAAGGCCATCATCGAACATACCTTTGGTGACATGACCATAGGCCGAGGAATCTTCCGCCATCATCATGATGCTCGGATAGATGGAATGCATGTAGCCATTGGCTCTCTTGACGAATTCCACCGCACCGGAATTGACGCCATGGTCGGCATTGCCATCCCAGTAGATGATGTTGCTGACGGCATCAAAGCGGAATCCATCGAGATGGAAGATTTCCGCAAAATAGAATAAGGAAGAAATCAGGAAGCTTCTCACTGGGTCTTTTCCCAGATCGAAGTTCTTGGTTCCCCATTGAGAGAATTCATGTTCATTGGCATATTCGAACACGCACGAACCATCGAATTTCTCAAGTCCGAACGGGTCGACAGCAAAGTGGACGGGAACAAAATCCATGATGACACCGATGCCAGCCTTATGCATTTTTTCCACAAAGGCAGCAAAATCAGATAAGGTTCCCCATCTTCGATCGACGGAGAAATATCCCGTTGTCTGGTATCCCCAGGACATATCGTTTGGATAGGATGTGACAGGAAGAGCCTCGACATGGGTATAGCCCATCTCTTTGAGGTAAGGAACCATCAGATCCGCCAATTCAGAATAGGAATAATAGGTGTTGTCCTGTTTTCTTTTCCAGGTTCCCATATGGAACTCATAGATGCTGACCGGCTTCGAGAAATTCCTCTCTCTTTTCTTCATCCACTCTTCATCATCGATTTTCAGTTTCGTGATATCCACGACATAGGAACAGGTCTGTTCCTTGAGTTCATCGGAGAATGCAAAGGGATCCTGCTTATCCTTCAGGCAGCCATCGCAGCCAAGAATCTGAAATTTGTATTTGTCACCTTCCTTGGCATCGACAGTGAAGATTTCATAGAGGCCTCGGTAATCGACTTTCTTCATCATTTCAGGTTCCCAGGAATTGAAGTCGCCAATCAGAGAAACGCTTTGGGCCATCGGGGCATAGACACGGAAGAGAAATCCTTCCTTTCCCGACATTTTCACTTTATGAACGCCGAAATATTTATAGGCATCTGGCAGATGCCCCTGCAGAAAATTTTCAAAGAAGGTGTAGGGATTCATAAATAGCCTCCAATATCTTCCCAATTATATCACAGTTTTTTTTGAATTTCATTCTTCTTTACTTGTAAATGGCTCGAAAGGAATTTAAAATGTTTAAAGTGTAAAAAATAGGAGAAAAAAATGTCTAAATCATTCAAGATTATGTGTGTCAATGCCGGATCTTCCAGCATCAAGTTCAAACTCTATGAGATGGAAGAGGCTGCCGCCAAGGCCAAAACCATCAAGGAGAAGAGTCAGTTCATGAAGGTTCTCTGCTCTGGATTGGTCGAAAGAATCGGCCATGATGATGCCATTTTCACCATCAAGAAGCCAGGCGGATATAAGAATTCGAAGACTCTTCCGATTATGAACCATGACGAAGGCGTCAAGCTTGTTCTCAACGGATTGATCGAAGAAAAGGTAATCGCCTCCTTCGATGAAATCAATGGTGTCGGAAACCGTGTCGTCCAGGGCGGAAAATATTTCTCGGATTCTGCTTTGTTCAACCAGGATACCTATGACAAGATCAAGGAACTCGTTCCACTCGATCCCCTTCATGCCGAAGCCCATCTCACCTGCTATGACGCTTTCAAGAAGGCTCTTCCGAATGTCGGTGAAGTGGCCGTCTTCGATACCGCTTATCATCAGACGATGGAACCGAAGGAATATATGTATGCCATTCCTTATGACTGGTATGAGAAATATGACGTGAGAAGATATGGTGCTCACGGAACATCCCACAAATATCTCGCTGAATATGCAAAGGAAGAATATTTCCCGAATCAGGAACACTGCAACATCATCACCTGCCATGTCGGCTCGGGTGCTTCCCTCTCCGCTGTCAAGGATGGCAAGGTTGTTGCCACCAGCATGGGTTTGACTCCGCTTGCCGGTGTCATGATGGGAACCAGAACCGGTGATATCGATCCTTCCTGCATGCCCTACATCTGCAAATGCACTGGTTTGAGTGCCGATGAGGTCTACAACGCCTACAATCATAAGTCCGGTGTCTTAGGCATCTCTGGCATCAGCAACGACACAAGAGATGTTGAAGCTGCCTACTATGAAGGAAACGAAAGAGCCAAGCTTGCCATCGAGATGTATGCTTCGAGAATCGCAGACTACATCATGATGTATTATGGAAAACTCGGTCATGTCGATATGATCGTCTGCTCCGCCGGTGTCTTCGAGAATGCTCCGCTCTATCGTGCGGAAACCTTCAAGTGCGTTTCGGAAGCCCTTGGCATCAAGATCGATGAAAAACTCAACAAGGAATTCATCCTCGGAAAAGAAGGAATCATCTCTTCGAAGGAGAGCAAGATTCCTGTCGCCGTCATCCCGACCGATGAAGAATTGATGATTGCCTTGGATACCGCAAGAATCTTAGGCCTGTAAAGTAGAATTCAATTTAGAGAGGAGAGACCATAGTCATGAAAAAAAGAATCTTTCTCATACTTGTCTCTCTCCTCTCTTTTTCTTTGCTTTCCTGTCAGAAGACAGATAGCGAAAAAAATAAGATTCTCCTGAAGAAGGCTGACAGCATCTCGACTCTTTTCTATATCCGATCTGCGGAAGAACTCCGAAGCATCACTCGTTATGAGGATTGCCTCGTTTTCATCTCCAAGCCGTATTGCCATTATTGCGAAGCCGATCGAGCCTATCTCCAGAAATATATCACCCAAACAAATGCCATCCTCTATGAAGTGACCTATCTCATCTACAGCGAAGCCTATGACGATGAATCGAATCAGATCGGTGACTATGCTTTTCAGTACCCGAGAGTCACTGGGACGCCGACCTATCTTTTTTATAAAAACGGAAAACTTCAAGACAGCCATGTCGGCGCCTATTCCTCAAAGGAATCCTATGAGAATTTCGTTTCCATCCTGAATGAAAAAATCCATCCGATCAACCTCTATATGCTCAATGACTTCACCACAGGAAGCGAAGACGATGGAACAGTTTCCTATCATTATATGGATACAAGCGAAAATAGGGAGGAGACCAAAAATCTGGATCTACTCGGCTTTGGAACAGAAAATTTGGAAAGACAAATCAATGAAAATCCTTCGTTGCCTGTCTTATATACCTGGAGGCGATGCACCGACTGCAAAAGCCTCCATGAAGAAGTCCTCTATGATTTCCTTTTATCGAACGAGACTTTCAAGTTAAGCTATTATGAAACCGACGGGTATAATAGACTGAAAAGAATGAGCGGAGAAACTGAAAAGAATCTCGGCCTTTCCATGTGGTCTTCTTTCTCGAAGAAGTTCCATCTCTACAATGAGGATTTCTATCAGGTGGATATAAACGGAAACAAGGCTGGCTATACGCCGACCATCGTCGAATACAGAAATGGTGTCTATCATTCCATGGAAGTCTATCTCAACGAGGGAAATCCGAAAATCGATGAAAATCAGCACCTCTATTATTCCACCGCTTTTCATGAGGAAGTGAAGAATCTACGCTCCGACACCAAAGTTGAAAAAGAGGATGAACTGAATGAGGATTATCAGAAAGCTCTCAAAGAACTTTCAAAGAAAGCCAAGGAATATGACCAGAAGCATGCTCTTTCCTATCTGAAAGGATTTCTCGCATGAAGAAATGGATTTTTCTTTTCTCTTTGTTCTCTCTTTTTTCTTGTGCGAAGAAGGAGAATCATGCAAAAATCAGTCTTCTCCATTGTCCTGATAGCATCAAGGAAATCTCTGGAAAACAAGTCGCTTTTTTCCATCGGATCGAAACCGAGGAATATGACTTTCTCATGGAAAAGAAAGCAACCATGCTGCTTTATATTCTTGCCAGCGGGTGCCAAACCTGTGACACTTTCGGTTCTCTTTTGAAAAGTTATATCCGTGAGACATCCTATCTTGTCGAGATGATACCGATGGATTCCTTTCTGAAAAGCGAATATTCTCTTTCTTTATCGGATTCCACCCTCGTCTTCATCCAGGAAGGAAAAATCATCGACTACCGTTCATCCTTCAAGGATATCGGATCAAAAAAAGAACTTACGGAATATCTTTCGACGAAAGTCGAGGATAGCAAAATCGAAATCCTCAACAAGACAGAGGAAAACACATCCATTACCTCTTTGGATTCTTATCGCATTCTTTCTGAAATCGATGAGAAAAAAAAGAAAGATGATTCTGCCATTCTTTTTGTCAAGGAAAAGAATGCTGACAATTTCACTTCTGTTCTTTCTTATGCTTCCACTCATTCCATTCCTTCTCTTGTCTTCAATCAGGAACAACAGGAAAAAGAGAATCTCTATAATGAGACCTATGTGAAAGTGGAATATAAAAACGGAGAAGCCAAGGCCACTCCGTTTGATTCGTTGGATTAAGGATGCACTTCCTTGACTTCGTCCAAAGCCTGGATGAGGCTCGGAAGTTCGTCGAGGGATTTCAGCTTGCAGCCAGCTGCAAAGTCATGTCCTCCGCCGTTGAACTTCGTGGCGACCGGGGCGATGACAAGATGTCCGCTTCTCAGGGAGACACGATATTCCTGCTTTGCCTCGTTCCATGTAATGGAACAGACAACGCGCACGCCTTTCATGTTGCGGAAGGTATTGATATGAAGATTTCCTTCATCGCTTGTCATATGAAGATTTTCCAAATCCTCTTTCTTAAAGATGAAATAGCAGGTTCCCTTTTCGGAGAGCTGATAATTGTTCAGGACGAATTTCAGGATATTCATTCTTCTTGGATCAGTGACATACATTTTGTCATAGATGGCAGTCTTGTCAATGCCATGATCAAGAAGGTCCGCTGCGATGCGAAGCGTCGCTCCATCCGTATCCTGGTAGAGGAATCGTCCGGTATCGCCAACGATGCCGCAGTAGAGATATTCGCACGCTTTCTTCGAAAGCACATATTTCTTGCTTCGCGAAAGGCAGAACAAGGCGATCAATTCACTTGCAGCCGGTCTTTCCGGATAGACAATCAGATAATTGCCAAACTGCTCTTCCTTCTTTTCCGGAATCGGATGATGGTCGATTTTGATGACTTCCTTGGCAAAGGGAAGGGTTTCTTTTCCAGAAAGACGGGGAAGATTGGAGATATCGGTCGTGATTGCCAGATGCGGCTGATGAAACCAGTTCTCATCCACTTCCTCTGCATAGGGGAATAAGTCAGGCATGAAGGTGGGATGATTTTCACCGACAAAGTGGATTTCCTTTTTCGGGAAATTGTCTTTTATCCACTCATAGAGCCCCATCTGGGAGCCTAAGGCATCGAAATCAGGAGAAGTATGGCGATAGATGACAATATGGTCATATTCCTTGATTTTCTCTTCCAGATGCTTGAATTGCGTATGTAATTGCTTGAATGTTTTCTTGTCGAACATGATTGACCTCTCTTAAATCCTCTCTATTTTATGAAATTTAGAAGTATTCTACAAGAAAATCAAAAAGAACATAGAGAATCAGTGAAATAAAAAGACGATCAGAAGAAAGACGGCTTCTCAAAAAGAGTAGATTTTTTTGAAATAAGTCTTGAAATCAACACCCGTTTGAGATAAGATCTTCACTTTTACAGCTTTCGAGCACAAAGTGTTGTAACCTGTTGTACATAAGCCTGCCTATAGAAACGGCCGCCTTCATCGGGCGGCCTGTTTTCGTCTCATTTCGCTTTTGCCGACAGCTGCTTGTCGAGGCTGTTCTTCCTGTAGTAATTGTGGTCAAGACCGAGTCCGAATGCCTTTTCCAGTCCCTCAAGCGTCTTTGAGCCCGTATAGAGGGAGCGGTAATAGATTTCCTTCTCATCCGCGATGACGCACATGTTCTTCAGCGTCTGCAGAAGCTGGTTTATCGTGACTTTCTCGCATCCCTTGACTGCATTCACCTTCTTCTTCATCAGGTTGATGATCAGGAGCGCGGCATAGCAGATGGCGATGTGTCCGGCTATCCCTTCCTTTGTCGAGACATGGAACGGCCTCGTCAGGAGGAAGGTCTTCATGATCATGAACTGGTATTCGATCTGCCATCTCGACTTGGCGATGTCCATCACCTCCTTTATCTTTCCCGCATCGAAGCTCGTGGCCATGGCATAGAGCCCGAGTTCCAGGGATTCGCCGCCAATCTTCTCCTCGTTGAGGGCATAGCTCTTGTTCTCGGCGACCTCTCCGCTGTCCGTCGCGGCAGTCTCGGAAACGATGCTTTTGGGACTCGTCCTGCTGGGGGATTTTATCCTTCCCGATTCGATGAGCTGCTTCGCCCTCTTTATCTTCTCCTCCAGGTTGTCCCTGCAGTAGAAATAGTATTTCGCGCTGAACGTGACATACAGGGTCTCCTCGAGCTCGGCCTTCACCTTCTTCTTGAATCCGTGCTCCGGCCCGACCTCGACTGCCTTCTTGATCGGGTATTCCTTGTAGATCATGTCATTCTCGAGGAGCTTCTCTTCTTCCTCGGAAAGTTCCTTTCTGTCATATTTCTTTTCGACGGCGCTCCTGAATGCCTCGTATGACACTGGGGTGTTGTCGCTCATCCTCAGCCAGTTGGCATCTTGCATGACAAGCTTGAGGTCGGCTTCCTTCAGCTTGCTCAGCGGCTGTGTGACGATGTAGCTCCTGTTGTTGATGGAATTGAGAAGCCTCATCGGATAGCTGTTCAGCCCGGAGTCGGCGCAGTAGACGAAGTTCGATTCCTTGTATTCCGACACGATCCTCTGCTCCAGCGGAAAGATCGTCGTCTGCTCGTTGGTGTTACCGGGATGGATGTCATAGGCGATCGGAATTCCGTTCCTGTCGACCATCAGCCCCATCTGGACGATCGGATTCGGCCTGTGCTCCTTGCTGAATCCGTATTTCCTGAGCCCGAACTGGATGATGTCCCCGTCCTCGTTGAGGATGTCGTCGTCCGAGAAGTTCGTCTCGCAGAAGAAGTTCGTGCAGTCATAGTAGATGACGTCCGTGGAGACGGAGAAGTTCTTCTTCGTGTTCTCGAAGAGGTGCTTCTGGTATTCGTTCGCATGGGAGTCGAGCAGTTTCAGGAACCGATAGCCGTCATGGAGCTTCTCGTCGAAGCCGACCATGAAATTCTCGGAGGAGAGGAAGGATGCCCTCTTGGATTCCGGGCGGACGATTCTCAGTGCCGTCAGCATGAGGTTCACGGAATTCACGTCGTATTTCTGGCCTTCCGTGATCGACTTCATGAAGGAGGGGATGTCCAGCATCTCATAGACCTTCTTCGCATAGAGCCATCCGATGTTCAGGGTCGTCGACCTCGAGGCCTCGTCGTTCCCGGCCTCCATCCTTGCGGAAAAGTCGATGGTGTTCTGGTACTCGAGCCTGTCATGCTCGAACTGCGAGATGAAGTCTGCATACGTCTTCTTCACGTAGCCGTCCACGTCGGGATGCTCCTTTTCGATTGCGCTCTTCTTTCCGATCGTGTAGATGGTCTTCGACTTCACGGTCTTCCCATCCCTCCAGGAGTCGAGGACATAGTAGAAGATGTCCTTTCCCGATTTCTTCGAGCTGAGTCTCATGGCGTCGCCCTCCTTGTCTTGCCGGTACCATTATAACATTTATGTACAACAATGTACAACATTATTTTTCAGCCACAAAAAAATTCAGGAAATTTGTTTATACAAAGTATAAAAGTTCCTGAATTCCGCTTTTTGTACTACATTGTCAAGAGGCTAACTGTAAAAGTTGGGGGAGCCTAAGGCATCGAAATCAGGAGAAGTATGGCGATAGATGACAATATGGTCATATTCCTTGATTTTCTCTTCCAGATGCTTGAATTGCGTATGTAATTGCTTGAATGTTTTCTTGTCGAACATGATTGACCTCTCTTAAATCCTCTCTATTTTATGAAATTTAGAAGTATTCTACAAGAAAATCAAAAAGAACATAGAGAATCAGTGAAATAAAAAGACGATCAGAAGAAAGACGGCTTCTCAAAAAGAGTAGATTTTTTTGAAATAAGTCTTGAAATCAACACCCGTTTGAGATAAGATACTAAGGCTATTTGGGCCTGTAGCTCAGTTGGATAGAGCATCTGCCTTCTAAGCAGAGGGCCGAGTGTTCGAGTCACTCCAGGCTCACCATTGCAAAAAAGAGACATTCTGTGAAAATCACGGAGTGTCATTTTTTTTGCATTTTTTCGAATTTTCGCCACAGCAGAATCCGAATCATGCACATTCGGATAAGCAAAAAGACATCAATGAATTCAATTAGAAAATAGAGTTTTTAACCAAAAAGTGCTTAACTGCAATATTACTATATTCTTAATCAAAATCACGAAAACAATAATGCATGGCAATAATGCAATGATAATAATACAACCTAAAATAGGTTAAAAACGCTTACATGCAGAAGTCATTTTTGATATGCTCTAGGCGAGGAAAAATTATGGGTTACACACAATTTGGATTACGAATCAAGAAAATCAGAGTCGAGCACAATGAAGTCATGGCCGATATGGCAAAAGCCCTGGATGTCTCCATTCCATTCCTTTCGGCAGTGGAAAACGGAAAGAAAAATATTCCCAATGACTGGCTTGACACCCTCAGCAAACATTATTCATTGTCAGAAGAAGAAAAAGAACAACTGAAACAAGCCATCGATGAATCAAAAATCCAGATCAAAATCAATCTGGTCCATGCGGACAATCAGAAAAGAAAGTTGGCCTTTCAGTTTCAGCGTTCGTTTGAAAATCTCAATGAGGAGAAGATCGACAAAATATCGAAAATTCTCGAGGAGGAGTCATAACCATGGATTATCTGACAATATCGATGAATCGAAATGAAGCCATCTCTTTCGGGCAAATGTTCAGAAAGGAATTTGGCTACGATGAATGTTCACCCTTCAATCCCATCGAAGCCCTTGAACGCGTCAATTCCATCTTTCCTCAGGCTTCTGTCGAAGTGGTCGAAGACAATGAATTGGCACCCAATGTACATGCCGACATAAGGATTGATGAAGAGAATCATTTCATGATTCGAATCAAGGAGACCGTCTACATAGGAGCCCATAAACGGAATGTCGGTGGCTATCGAATGGATATCACGCATGAAATCGTCCATCTATTTCTTTATCTGAAAGGCTACAAACCGGTTGATAAAAAGCTCGTTTTTGAAAACAACATTCTGCGAGCCTATGAAAGCGTAGAATGGCAAGCCAAAGCCGTCGCAGGAGAAGTCATGATTCCATATGAAGCAACAATCGATATGGGAATCGATGAAATCATCCAAAAATACCATGTTTCCAGAGCCGCTGCCGAGTACCGAAGTCGAATTCAGCTGTCAAAATAAAAATCACCCTCGTCTGCCAACGAAAATGATTTGCTCAAAGGCTATAATCCTTCAAGACCATGGATATTATAGCCTGATTCTTTTTCGAATGATAGAAAAAAGGAGGCTATTCAATGCCAACCTATAAAAATTCTGATTACGTTTCAGTCGTTCGACCATTGCCAAATGACTGGCCAAAGGATCGTTTTGGCATTCCCTTCATCAAGAAGGAACCCTTGGAAATCTCAAGAATGAATACAAATCTTTTCTTGATCAATCCAAAAAACATCTCTTCCAAAGATAAGAATGCCAAGATAAAGATCATTCATTCCTTCAATTATGATTCCGTTCTGAAATCCAAGTATGACCATCCAATTCTGTTCATGCATAAAGCATCTGGATACTATGGGGTTTGTTCGCCCGACTTTTCCATGCATGATTCGATGCAGGTTTGGCAACTCATCGATGCAATCGGAGCGTCAAGATGGTTTGGTGCCTTTCTCCAATCCTATGGCTTCAAAGTCTATCCGACGGTCGGATGGGTCAATGCGGATAGCTATGACATCTGTTTTTCAGGGTTGATGGATGGTTCCACTTTCTTCATTTCCTCTCTTGGCGTCAACAATGATGAATGCAGAACAGAATTCCTGAATGGATTATCTGAACTGAGAAAAAGATTTCCGAACTCAAAACAGGTCTGTGTCGGAAGCAAAATTCATGGCATGCCGGATGATATCTGCATCGTTCCCTATGATGAATCATTTGGGAGTCAAAATAAAGGAGACGTTGCTTATCAAGAGAAGCTGCTGAATTGGGACGGAACATTGAATAAGGAGGTGATATAAATGTCTTCAAGAGGTTCAAAAGCGAAGAATGGTCATGTCACGACCACAGAATATAA